>CAMPIW010000038.1 GCA_946886635.1 uncultured Candidatus Saccharibacteria bacterium
ACTGGATTGATATTGAATTTAGTGAAGGTCCTAAAAAGGGCGGCAAGACCTATTCAATTTCCTCTTCACCGACAGAAGTTGATATTAAGATTACCTTTCGTGAGGGCTTGAGTGAACTTAAGCGCGCGTTGCAAAGTGTCAAGCCAAACGATGAATTATATATTTCTCAGTACGGAAATGACTATAACTTTCAACTCAATAGAAACCGTTCAAGCGTCCTTATCGCGGGTGGAGTCGGCATCGCTCCATTCCGTAGTATGTTAAAAGAGATGGTCGACACTAATGCAACAAATGATGTATCACTCATTTATCTCAATAGTAATAACAATTTTTTGTTTAAGGATGAACTAGACCAATGGGTCAAGCGTCTGCCTAATCTATCTATTATGTATATAAATACGAAAGATATTAACCGGAAAAAAAGAGAAAAGCTTATTCATTCGCAAGTGGGTGATATAGGCCAAAACTTTTATATATCAGGTCCACCTGCAATGGTTGAAGCGAATGAACACCTTCTTATCGATATGGGCGTACAAGTTCGTAATATACGAATAGATAGCTTTGGTGGTTACTAGTTATATAATTAGTACATGCCGCGCAAAACTCGCAAGTCACATACAGCCGAAGAGTTTGACCTCGATGTGTTATCGGGGGATACCGATATGTTTCGATGGTTTTTATTATGTTATTTGTTTGGTAAACCTATTCAATCAGGCGTTGCGGTAACCACATGGCAACTTTTTATTAAAAGACAGCTAGACACCCCCTGGGCTATTCTTGAAGCTTCAGAACATAAGTTAGTAAGCGTTTTACATAAAGGTGGCTATACCCGCTACCAACACGTAACAGCGCGCGGTTTGCGTATTTGTATGGATCGATTGGTTCGAGAGTATGAAGGATCACTTTACTTCATGATGGAAAGCAGCGTTGATGAAGATGAATTTTCCAAAAGATTACAAAAGTTATACGGAGTTGGGCCTAAGATAACTGAAATTTTTATTCGCGAAACCGAAGAGGTGTTTGCTCGAAGAGTGGAGTAGTTTTCCACAGAATGACTTAGTAAAAAGTATTTGCTATTGACTCTATCCTATGGTAGGAAGATACTAATGGTAATAGTAGGAAATCATAAATGGGGACACCATATATGGCACGATTACCGACCACCGGGGGAGATGACGGGACTTGGGGAGGAATTCTCAATGGATTTTTGTTAGTAGAACATAATCCTGACGGCACACTTAAAAGTTCTGGATCTTTAGGCAGCAAGTATACAAAACCAGTAAATGGCATACCGAAAAGCGACCTCGACGCCGATTTACAAAATTCAATTGATTCAGCCGTTTCGGGCACAGCGCCCGATGCAACAACATCGACCAAGGGTATTATCCGCCTTTCTGGTGATTTAACGGGTGACGCGCTTGTGCCACTTATTGCTCCAGGAAAAGTAACGGGTGGAACTGGTGGTTCAATTGCCACAGGCACGATCACAAACAGTAATGTCCACTCGAATGCAGCTATCGAAAAGAGCAAGCTCGCTCCTCTTGCTATCACAAACGATGATATCGCCGTGGGCGCTGCTATCGTGCAAAGTAAAATCCAAAATCTTACAAGTAGCCTCGCCGCAAAAGCAGACACTACGCACACCCATGCCGCTGACGATACTACCAGTGGTGTATTTACTATCGCTCGTATTCCTACTGGTACAACCGGCACAACTGTTGCTCTTGGTGACCATGTGCACGGTGTTGCTGACATTACGAGTCTACAATCGAGTCTCGACAGTAAAGCTAGTAGTACCCATACGCACGAAGCGGGTGATGTAACCGACTTTACTGCCGCTTCTGCCGCCGTTATTGGCGATCGCATTCAGGCGGGGAGCAACGTTACCGTTAATTACGATGCTGGCACTGGAACGACAACAATCTCTGCTTCGACTGGTGGCGGTGGCGGAGAGCCTAGTACGAGCGTTATGAGCGTCGCGGGTCGCACCGGTGACGTCGTTCTTGGTGCAAGCGACATCATAAGCGGAACCTTAACAACAAGCCGCATCCCTGACCTTTCAGCTAATAAAATAATCAGTGGTACGTTTGATCCAGCGCGTATTCCTTCGCTTCCCGCGAGTAAAATTACCAGTGGCACTGTTGATATTACCTACCTACCGACCGGTGCAACTTCTAGTACGGTTGCACTAGGCGACCACACTCACGGGGCTGGTGATATTTTAAGCGGCACTTTAGATATTGCCCGCATCCCCACTGGTACAAATGGCACTACTGTCGCGCTCGGTAATCATCTTCATGATAGTCAGTATGCGGCGCTTACCCATACTCACGATGATCGATACTACACAGAAACCCAAACAGATGGTTTCTTATCTAATAAACTCAATTCAAGCGAAAAGGGCGCCGTAAATGGCCTCGCTACCCTTGGGGCAGATGGAAAGCTTCCAGCTAGTCAACTCCCAGCACTCGCCATAAAAGATACATTTACCGTATCAAGCCAAGCTACTATGCTTGCGCTGAGTGCTCAACGCGGTGATATGGCAATTCGCACCGATAATGGTCGTACCTACGTTCTCGCAAGCGACACTCCTTCTACCCTAGCTGATTGGAAAGAAATTACCAGCGGTGGCGGCGGGGCAGTCACAAGTGTAAACAGCGAAACAGGAGACGTTGTTCTCAGTGCGGCTGATGTAGGTGCAGCAGCAACTTCTCATACTCATACCGCTAGTCAAATAACGGACTCAACCACAACGGGTCGCTCTGTACTTACTGCTGCCAGTACTGCAGCTGCTCGGACAGCAATTGGGGCGGGCGTAGGTGACGTCACAACACAGGCGCTTACCGATGCCGTAGCTTCACTTCCTATCATTTGTATTTGGAATAGCGGAAGTAGCACCTGGAGGACGTTATCGGGCGCCACTGTACCAACCGATGCGCAACTTGTGCGTTGGTACGACTCAACACCATTTGATACCGCCTCAGTTACTGCACCTACGCACTATTCTGATTACGACAAGTGGTACCAACAACCTACTGGATCGGTCTAATGCCAGCTGAGGTTTTTGTAGTTGGGGCGAGCAATTGGGTATCTGTACTTTCAATTACGCCAAGTGATCCGGGAGGAGGTTCGTTTATCCCCGGAGAAACCATGCCAATATATATCCCTAACGTAGATGTTAATGCTGCAGTAAAAAATATAGGTAATGCCCCTGGCGTTACGCGAACGGCATATCCTGGAACAGTAACAGGCGGAATAACAAATCTGCAAACGCCAGGCACAATAGAGAACCGAGATTTTATTGATACCGTTACTGATGTTCGTGCGAGTATTACTTTCAAAAATTGTAGATTTATTACTACCAACTATACCGCTGCGTCGTACCCATCGCTTGTGCGTTCTATTCTTGGCAATATAGTAGCGACAGATTCAATTGTGTTTGAAGACTGCGAATTTCATAATCGTGCTCAAAGGATTACGACTGTTTTTCAGGGAAGGAACGCGACATTTCGACGATGTGTCTTTACTGGTGGAGTGGATGGAATCGGCGCTGTTAGAGAATCGGGATCAACAGCGACGAACTATCAACCATATGGAACTATTACCGTTGAAGATAGCTGGATTGGTGATCACTGTTGGTGGTACCACCCTACGCCAGGTGTTATCCATAGCAATGACACACAACCACATATTGATGGAATTCAAATCCAAACTGCAGGCAGTAGTCCAATAACTGCGACAAACACATTCTTTGGTACATGGGCGTCAGCGTTTGTAGGGACAGGTACGCCTGGGGCAGGTGGGGAGACAAATCCCTACTCATCTACCTATACCGATATTGATCAAGCGACACAAAATTCTTGGCGTGCAAGCTTTCTAAATGCATATACGCGAGCCGATCAAAGTTTCGAGGGCATTTCTCGACGATTATCTACGGGCGGAGGTTCTTGGGCCTGCGTAATGATGAATTATTCCGGGCTCATTATGGATAAATGCTGGCTTTCAGGCGGTGGGGTGCAAATTAATGCTGTCGATAGTAATTTGAACGGGCTTAGCATTGGTTCTATTACAAACAGCACATTCTGGAATGACATGATACTCGGACACTCACTAACGACGACCGCAAAAGGCACGTCTATCTATAAAAATTCATCCGCTACCTTGACTACCTCGAATAATAAATACTGGGACGAGACACCGGTACCGGTAGCGAATGCATGATAAATAGGAGATATATATGGCAGTAGTAGATTTTTTTCCAGAGACAGGAGCCAATAACGACGTAATTGGAGCCTCTTCGGCGGGCCTGTCAAACGTTGCGCCATTTAGTGGCGGTACGGGGGTTATTTCAACCGAACAAGCTTATATTGGAACGCGTTCGTTTAAATTTACTGCAAACTCTACCAATGGTGTGTCGTATGTGTATCAAAATTTGCCGGGTAATCAAAACCTTGCGATACGGTTTGCAGTGTATGTAACTGCCAATCCTTCGGCCCCTATTTCGATATTCAGATATTCTGTTGATGCGGCTGGGCCGGTTCAGATTCAGGTGTTAGAGACGGGTATAGTGCGAATGATGGATGCTGGGTTTAGTGCTGTATGGACAAGTTCTGCACCTCTCCCTTTAAATACTTGGTTGTGGTTTAGTGTGTATGCAGTTCAAGGAGATGCATTAACAGGTCAGGTTGCATTAACAGTTCTTGACCCTTCTGATAATAGCGTTGTTATGACAAGCGGAACGGTTTCTAGTATTAGTACGGGAACAGCACCCTATACAGGCTTTCGTGTTGGGGCAAAAACAAGTACAGGTACGCAGCAATGGGCTCCAGTGTATTTTGATTATGGTCAATACGATGATACTGCAACCGGTCTTTTACTGCCGTCCGAAGGGACTCCTCCGACTCTTTCGGTGACGACACCTGCCGCAAATATTGTAGATTTAAGGGCCTCAGTAGCCGGCGCTGGTTCATTGACGTTTG
>CAMPIW010000039.1 GCA_946886635.1 uncultured Candidatus Saccharibacteria bacterium
TGCAACCTTATTTCTTGTTACGCCGCCCATCGTCTTCCTCCTTTATCTTTCATCCTACGCTCCAAACCAGTAGAAAATCTTTAACTTTTATGCTAAAATAACAGATACACGTGGGGCTGACATAGCTTCGACGAGAGGATTTTAACAAGATATTCAGCAAGTCGTTTCACACCCGTAAGGTGTTTATTTAATTGCAAACACATTTGCTAAAGCAAAAGCTGCAGTTGCGAGCGTTTTCGCGCCACAACAGTTCGCTTTTGCGCAAGCTGCCTAATTAACTGGTAGCCATCGTCTTTCCCCAAGGTAACGTAGGGGATTCGGTGCTATATTTACGTTACTCACTTTCACCCAGGGCAGCTGCTCGGTGCTAGGAAATTTTTCAGCGGGACTTTCGTTGCCATTTTCGTCGTATTTTTAGGCGACGGCGTCCTAAATCATTAAATACGAATAAACTTGTAGACGAATATCGGGTTACCTTTTGGACCCGGGGGCAGTACCCGGCAGCTCCACCACGAAATGAAAACGATCCGCCCTTCAATGGGCGGATTTTTGCTATAAAAGAGGTATTCAGCCGTACATTTGTCTGAATAATAAAACGACCGCCTGCGAGGAACGGTCGTTTTCGTGGAGTTTTGCGGTGATTTTTGTTTTTGGCCCCGGAGTTCGTTATGTATAACTTTTTTACTCAGGAACTACCCCTATAATAGGACGGTATAGTGCTTACGTCAATACCTTTTTTAAAGATTCTTTTAGTAAAAAATACCACAAAATAATATATGCAGCGGGAGTATGAGGGATACGCTACATATTGTGTTGCTGTACGAGAACATGCTTGTGCTTTATAATTTCATTTAATGAAACGTAGTATCACATCGCACCGCAAAGCCGGGTTTACCATTGTAGAGCTCATAGTTGTTATTGTAATAATCGCAATTTTAGCCACGATCACCATTATTTCTTATTCGACCGTTACACAAAATGCCAAATTTAAGACAGTTCAGACTGATGCTGCCGCAATCGCCTCACAACTTACTAAATATAAGGCAGAAAATGGAGCATACCCAGCCAGTCTAGATGAATTAGAAGACCAAGACACGATTGAGTCGACCTACCAGTACGATTATGACGCTATAGCGGGTACTTATTGTGTAACAGCATCAGTGGACGGAGCGTCGGCCTATATTAAAAACGTGATGAGTACACCGAAAGAGGGTGGGTGCCCGGGACATGGGGTGAATGGTCTGCCTCCTGTCACCAATATTGCCATAAACCCAGGCGCTGAGGCTGATCTTGGTTGGTTTTCGGTTAACAATACGACGCACCCAAGGAGTATCGACACTACAGTGCGCAGAACAGGTACGCAGTCTATTCGAACGGCTCCAGAGTCTGCCAGTACGCTCTTGCTGCCTATCTATTCATCAGGTGCACCAATAAGTAGTGGGTTTACTACTTTATCGTCAACCGGTGGCACCTATTCGCACTCGATATACTTTAGGGCCGATGTAGAGCACTATGGCCGGCTTGGTATTAGGTGGTACATGGACGGTGCATGGTCATCTTTGTCATATGCGTCAAATGTTACCGGAACGCCGGGCGAGTGGACACGTGCCACGCAAACATTTGAGCTTCCGGCTGGCACTACGTATGTGCGTCCTTATATGTATGTCTACGCAAACTCGTCGCAACCAGCCGGAACACCAGCTTGGGTCGATGATTACATGTTAGTTGAAGGTAGCGATATGCCGGGGTATGCCGACGGCTCGTTTGACGGCTGGAAGTGGACCGGTGCACCTAACGACTCTCCTTCAATTGGTCCAGCTTTGTAGTAATATACGACTAAAATCTTCAAAGTTGTGAAATTAATAGGATTTATTCACAACGATGTAAATAAATCTACATATACGAACTAACAGGTTGGAATAGTATTGTTGTATACCATTGTTGTAAATCATACATAACAATTTACTCTAAAACCATTGACCAAAAGTAGTGCTTATGCTAGGATTAGAACAGCTTTAAGAAAAACAAAAACATTCAAAAAGCCACCACAAAAAACACCTTAACAATTCGGCCTTGGTACACGCACACGATACACTTTTTTGACGGAAAAGTCGGTGACGTCGCCTAATGATTTGAAGAGATCTATATCACCTTGTAATAGGGTAACGCACCTTTTGATCCTTCTTTAGCACAAAAACAAAAACTTCCTTGTTTGCACTTTTTGCACTCTCATTAGTAGATGGCATCACCGATGCTCCGCCAAAAGCGTTCGTAGCGCAAGACTAGCCTTTATTGGCTCTTCTCGTTCTGCGAATGTAATAACGTTTGCCTCTTAGTACCGATCTCGCGCCAAGTAAATCCTTGTTTTACACCAGTAGGAAGCTATGAATTCCTTTAATAGCAGTGTAAAGCAAGCACAACACTTGGCGTGAGGACGCGGAACAGAGGCATGAGCAACCCTAGATGCCCCGGGTTTTCCCGGAGCGGTCAGAAAGTCCAGCGGTACTCTGATTCTTGTTCACACGCCCTAATTATTCCAGCGGCGTTTGCTGTAACCTGAATCGCATAGAGTTACCGCTTGGGCTCCACAAATACGGAGGCCCTTACTGGAAAAGGGCGTGGTTAAAAACTCAAGCAATATGCTATCATAACAGAGATGTTACCAAGAATTATCGCAACACTATCTTTAGCAAGCCTCTGCGTGCTAAGCCTTATGCTGACGTTCACCTCGCCAGCAACAGCCGGTCCCTTCGGCCTTCTTGTGATATTTATTACAGCTTATCTGACCTTTGTGGGGTTGATAAGCTTTTTTTTGTTTGGAATTAATCGACTTGTCATCATGGTTTCGTCGGGTATGACTATCCAAAAACCATTGCGGGCCATGGACTTTAAACGCGCGTACTATTACAGCACCGTACTAGCCGCTGCACCTGTTATGCTGATTGGCCTTCAGTCGGTGCAGTCAATCGGCATCTATGAAATTATTCTTGTGCTTATTTTCGAGGTTGTTGCATGTTTGTATGTTAGTCGGCGGATGAGGTAGCGCTGGGCTTCGCTGCGTGCTCATTTGTGTTATCTCGTACCTTCGGTACGACATAGCACTGCATTCGCTCGAAAAAGCATGAGTAACATGCTTTTTACTCGCTCTTTTGTGCTATACTTTCAGATATGCAACCAGAGAATTCTCGCCAAACGGTGCCAAGCGCCGAGCAACTTCCAACGCCACCGGTTCTTACGCCGGAAGGAATGCCCAGTTTACCGCCATTAGACGCGAAACTCGAGCGTGGGCAAGAGCGTTTTGAGCAAGTTGCCGAAACTAGCGCAGTCGCGAGTGACGTAGCAGCCAGTGCGAGTGCTGCGGCGTCTATTGCCACACCAATTGCTCCAGTGCAAGACCCACGAAGTCACCCTGCGTCGTCAACAGCACCGCTTGTTGCCGCCGACGAAGACTTAATTGAAAAGGAGTGGGTTGATAAAGCAAAACAGATTATCGAGCAAACACGAGATGATCCGCACACCAGGACGCAAAAGGTAAACGAGTTGCAACGAGATTATTTACAGAAACGATACGGCAAAGTAGTCGGTGCGAGCGAATAAAGCTGAGCTAAAAAAGAGATTTTAAAGAAAAATAGAGAAGAGGGAGCGTGTTGGGAACCATTATTACGATAGTTGTTGTCCTCCTTGTTGCGGCAGGTGTGGGTGGCTTTGCTTTTATGCAATATCGTAAGGTGGTGCGCGAGGCTAAAAACTACGAACGCGGCCTTAAAATGGTTCCGCTTTATATTCACATCCCACCAATGAGCTCTGACATTGAAGGTAACGGCCGTGACGAACGCGATCTCAACGAAGAGGTTTTGAGCCAGGCACAGGTTATGTATAACATTATCGCCAGTACTGCGACCAAAGGTTTCAAAAGCAGGATTTATGGCCAACGACACATTTCATTTGAAATTGTTGCCCACGAAGGCCTCGTGCACTATTACGCGGTTGTGCCGGTTTCGTTAATCGATGTCATTCAGCAGGCGGTTGCTGCGGCCTATCCTTCGGCTCGGCTTGAAGAGGTCAGTGAGCGTAACATCTTTAACCCAGCTGGTCGCATGAGCGGCACAATCGGTGGGGAGTTTACCTTAAAGAAAGATTTTGCTTACCCAATTGCAACCTATCAAGAGTCGAAGCGCGATGCAACGCGCGCACTTCTTAATGCTTTATCTGGTGCATCTCGTGAAGATGGCCTGGGAATTCAAATTTTAATCCGTCCGGCAGAAGAGGGATGGGCGAAGGCGGCTCAAAGTAAGTCCGAGGGTATTCGAAAGAATAAGGGGAAGAAAACGGGTACCGCATCGGTTATGACCGGTATCATGGAAGCACTTTGGAAACCACCTGAAAATCAAGAAGTTAAGGTTGAAGACAAACAGCTTAGCTCGGTTGAGCAAGCAACTGTTGAGGCGATTGATGAAAAAACAAGGTACCCTGGCTACGAGACGCTCATTCGCGTAGTGGCTTCGTCAAATACTGCTGGTCGTTCGCAGGCACTCATGAATAACGTAGTGTCGGCTTTTTCATTATTTGATTCGGCGCAAAACAATGGCTTTAAATTTGCGGTTTCTAAAAATATTGAAGAATTCGTCACCGCTTATATTTTTAGGTTTTTCCCACAAGAAGTAATGCAAAACGTACTTAATACGGTAGAGCTTGCGACTATTTTTCACTTACCAAACCAAAATTCAATTCCAAACTCGCAGGTGAAGCGCCAAACTGCTAAGCAGGTTGATGGGCCAACGCAAATTATGGATGATGGATTCTTGCTGGGCTATAACGAGTTCCGCGGCGTCAAGAAGCAAATTCGCCTTGGTGAAAAAGATCGCCGCCGTCATACTTATATTATTGGTCAAACCGGTACCGGTAAGTCGAAACTTCTTGAAAACCTTGCCT
>CAMPIW010000040.1 GCA_946886635.1 uncultured Candidatus Saccharibacteria bacterium
CTTCGGCTGTTTCGAATTGCTTCAAAACTTCTGGATTGTTCGCATACTGACGCTTGTGAACTTCAACGTGCTCGTCAATTTCTGCATCGGTTGCAGAAATGTTCTCCGCCTTGCTCAGTTCGTTTAGAACAAGGCCGGCTTGTGTACGCTTCACAGCAGTTGGTTTCACTTCCTTTTCACGCCATGCATCTTCGCTCTCAAAGCCGTTGGCATCAAGGTAGGTATGGAGATCAAGTCCACGGTAGGCCAAGTTTTGTGCAAAGTCTTGCTCGATTGAACGCATTTGGTCGGCAACCAGTGCTTCTGGTGCTGAGACGGTGCTTTTATCGATTAATGCACCGATAAGTTCGTCTTTTAACTTATCGTTTGCTTCGCGCTCTTTTTGGCTTTCAATTTCTCGTTTTATATCAGCTTTTAGTTCGTCGAGTGTTTTGAAGTCACCTGCTTTTTTAGCAAGCTCGTCATCTACTTTCGGAAGTGCAAGTTCAGTAACCTTTTTCAAAGTGGTCGTAAAGACTACTTTTTGACCAGCGAGGTCTTTTGCGTGGTAATCCGCAGGAAATTCAAGTTCGAGGTCGAACGTTTCGCCAGCCTTGTGTCCAACAACACCTTCTTCGAAACCAGGAATAAATTGACCAGAACCAAGCTTAAGTGTGTAATCAGTGCCGGTACCACCGTCAAATGCTACGTCATCTTTTTTGCCAATAAAATCGATAACGGTTTCGTCACCATCTTTAGCAGCACGTGTAACGTCTTTCTTTTCAGCAAAGCCCTGACGCATTCGCTCGATAACTTCAGCAATATCTGCTTCTTTAACGGCTTCTTTTTTAGCTTTAACATTCAGCTTTTTGTAATCACCGAGTGTAACCGGAGGAAGAACTTCAACTTCGGCAGTAAATTCAAGTAAATCACCAGGTACATACTTCTTAATATCAACCATGGGGCGATCGATTGCCTGAATTTTTTCAGCGATGAAAGCCTCGGCAACTGCCTTGCTAATCGCATCGTCCATAAGCTGCTCTTGAAGAGCTTGTGGATCAACGTGTTTTGCGGCAACGCTGGCTGGTACTTTACCCTGACGGAAGCCAGGTACCTTAACGGTTTTACTTAGCTTAACAAGTGCTACTTTTTCGGCATTTGCAAGAGCTTCAGCGTCAACTGAAATAGTGAGTTGAACTTTAGTATCGGATAGGTTTTTTACAGTCGTCTTCATATGTATCCACTATAACAGAGGTAGCGACAAGTCGCAACCTACGTACTTAGGGCTGAAGCTTTTCAATAATCTGTTCAGGCGAAAGCGTTTCTTCGGTTTCGTCGCTGACATTCTTCAAAGAATATTCGCCTCTTTTAGCATCTTGAACACCCACAAACAACAGGTAGGGGATGTTCTTTTTTACGGCTGTTTTTATTTGCTTGTCGAGCTTTCGATCGGTAATATCGACCTCAACATTTATGCCAACCTGTCGAAGTTGGAAAGCGACGCGTCGTGCATCATCCTGTGCATCACCAATAACAACAATATAGACATCCGTGTTTGAAATATTGTCCGGTAAAAGACCGTGTACTTCAAGGAAGTTTTCCATCATCGTATTACCAGGAGCCATCCCAACTGCGCTCAGTGGCTCGGCGCCAAATAAACCAACGAGGCCGTCGTAGCGACCACCACCAAAAAGTGATCGGTTGTTGTCGGGATGTGTATCAAATGCTTCAAAAACAGTCCCTGTGTAATAATCAAGCCCCCGCATGAGAGTGGCGTCAAAAATTGCGTCGTCAACACCGCCTGCTCGCAAACCGTCAAACACCGCTCTAATTTCATCGAGTGCACTAATATGTTGTAGTTCCTTAGGAAGTGAGTCGATATTTTTAGCATCAATAACTTGCTTAATTTTTACGATATCATCCGCCTGTGACTCGCCTAAAATAACGAGCGCTTGTTCGTCAAAATCTTGCTCGGTAATTTTGCTTCGGCGATCAAATAACTTTGTCATTTGCGTCGCGCCTACCGAATCAAGACCTAAATATTCGGCCATCATATAGTGAATAAACTTACGATTATTGACACGAATTACGTATTCACCAGATGTCGCGCCAAATTCTTTTAAAATTGCATCAGCAATAGTAATAATTTCAATGTCTGCAGAAATTGCGTCAACACCAAAAATATCTACATTTAATTGCCAAAATTCGCGTTCACGACCGCGTTGAGGACGCTCGTAACGCATAAAGTTTGCAATAGAAAATAAACGCGCTGGGTACGCCATTTCTTGTCGCCGGGCTGCAATCATACGGCTAATCGTCGGTGTCATCTCCGGGCGAATCGCTACTATACGCCCACCCCTATCGGTAAAGGTGTAGGTTTGTTCATTTACGAGCTCTTGTCCGCTTTTAGCCGCGTAAATTTCGAGACTTTCAAGAATAGGTGCACCGTATTCTTCGTATCCAAAACTTTCAACGACTTTTTTCCAGACCTCAAAAATATAATTCTGCACCCGTTTATCTTCAGGATAATAGTCGCGCGTACCCTTATAGGGTTGAGAGGAAAGTGATGTCATAGTACTAGTATTGTCGCACGTATCGGGGGTAGTGACAAGCTAGGGAGAAGAGTTTTCGGGATAGGTTGCCTCTTTTTCTTCCCGGCCAGCACGTGGCACAAGCTGTCCGACTAATTGTGGTAATGGTGTTAGTTGATACAACTGCTTCGTCGCACTATCGCCAAGTACTTCATTTATCTTGGCAAGGTTCTCTTTTACCTCGGGGATTGGACGTAGATGACTAAAAGGAATGTTTGTATACAACCGCGAGGCATCAAAACCAATTTCTCTGCTTTTTCGTCCCAATGTAATAATATCGAGCCCCCGTTTCACAAGCGCATACTGCACTATATCGGCAGGCTTCATAACCAGCTGTAAGGCGATAGCTCCCTTGTTGCGGACCGTCAGAACCCGCGCGCTCACCTCGCCCTTAAGGTGTAAATGGGTGCCGTGCTTCGTTTCCATATAACGGTCAGCATTGTACTTCTCCATGGCGAGTTCTTTTCCACTCACCTCCCCTATCTCAATTAATCGTTCGTCGCTTCCATATATAGAAAAATTGCCCGCTTCACTCGAGGTCGGTGTAACTAACCCATTTAAAGCAGTCTGAAAAGGTTCGTTCGGCTGAAAAATCTGTCGCAAGACGTGCACCTGGTCGTAAGTATAACCGGTGTCTTCCATACATTTAGTATATCACTCCGCCCTTGAAGTAGTTACTTTTTTAGGCGATGTTGCTGAATCCAAGCATACATGGCAATACCCGACGCCACGCCGACATTTACCGATCGAGTCGAGCCAAATTGCTCAATATGTACAGTTTTTGAAGCTCCTTGTAATAATTCATCGCTGAGGCCAGGGCCTTCAGCACCAAAAACAAACACAACATGTAAAGGAAGTTTTGTCTCGCCAAGTGGAGCGGCATTTTCTACAATATCAACCGCTATCACCTCTTTATTCTCGTTATGCACCGCTTCAAAAAAGTCGCTTGGTGTTTGGTGATACTGCAAATGCAGATAGGCATCGGTTTTCATAGCCCCACGCTTATTCCACTGTTTACGTCCAATTCTATGTACCTTCTGCACATTAAATGCATTTGCATTACGAATAATGGTGCCCATATTAAAATCACGCTCTAAGTTTTCGACTGCAATTTCAAGTTCGCTTCGTGATGCATCGAGCTTGTTAACAATTGCTTCGACAGATTTACCTCGAAACTCATCTTGAACGTTTCGAGTATCATGCTGGGGGCTATCTGACTGTTTTACCATATTCACGTAGTAAAGTTGCGTTATAGCGTGCTTGCAATGTCGTAGCTTGAGCGCAGCGAGGCCACGAGTGTGCGCAGGTCACCTTTTTGTTTTACACCAGGGTTAAGCGTACCGAATGGATCGAAAATTGCTCGTACTTGTTCGTATAATTGTGCATGCTTTTCATCAAGAATCTCCCAAGCAGCATTTGCCTTTAGACGACCTTCGGCACCATCGGCAGTAAACGCACCGCCACACTTATCAACAAGCGTCGAATACTCCGTCAAGAGTTTGAAAATTTTTTGTTTATCACCAACCGAATCAAGTTTAAGGAGCGGATAGGTGTTGTAGGTACCGGATAAAATATCGAGCTCTAACGGAAGTTCAATGTGATGTTTCGAAGCTAACTCACCAACCGCAAGTTCGAACTCTTCAGCGCGATTAGCGGGAACAGAAACGCCATTAACAAGTGGTACTACACTATGGTCGTCACCACTGCTCAGTTGTAATGACTGAATAAGCCCGACGAGTGACTGGAAATCATCTGGATCGCGTTCGGTTGAGTCGATAGACGCCATATTGATTTTCTTAAGAAGTTTTTTGAGTTTCTTCAACTTATTGTCCTGCGCTCGAACACTAAAGTCATTAAAACGAATATATATTACTGCGCCAGTTTGATCTACTGAACCCAAAACGGGGAAAGTCGTACCATTTTTTGCCGCCCTTTGCAGTAATGCTCCATCAATAACGCGTAGTTCACTTGGCTCAAGTTCAATAAGCCGTTCGCTTACATCGCGTGCAGCTTGAACAGATTTAGCAATAATAGCAACGTGCGTTTCATCAATTGAATAGAACTCTGTCTTTAGAACAATTTCAGAAATAATACCAAGCGTCCCTTGACTTCCAATAAATAGTGGCGCTAAATTAAACGACCCATCTTTCGCGCGAACTTCAGCAATGCGCTTATAGCCTGTATTGTCGCGGGTAGTATCGGCCGCTATTTCTTTAATAAGCTCTTCGTTATCTTCAAGCAAGCCTTCGATTTTACGATAAATCTCACCCTCAAATGTTTGCAGGCCAAGTTTTTTAC
>CAMPIW010000041.1 GCA_946886635.1 uncultured Candidatus Saccharibacteria bacterium
GCTGTGCACAATTTGGTTGTTGGTTGAAATACAAATAGCAGCCGGGAATTTTACTTCGTCGGTTTTGTAGGTAGCGATTGCACCTCGAGCTTTGATTTCGCTATCAACCCATGCCTCGAGTTCTTTTTCTGATACACCCGGCTTTACCCGTTGCTTTAATCCATCAAAAATCTGCGCAAGGATTTTACCTCCCTCGCGCATTGCTTGAATTTCGGCTTCGGTTTTTACTTTTTGCATTAACCAGTAACCCCTCGCCCTTTAAGCTCGGCATAAATGCGGTCGTGAATTTCACCAACGTTCCCTACGCCATCAATATGCACAACAGGTATGTGCTGTTCGGTGAAGTAACCAAGAATTGGATACATAACTTGGCGGTAATCACGAAGGCGATTGTCGATGGCTTCCGGTGTGTCGTCGGCGCGGCCGCGAATAGAGAGACGGTTAAGCAGCTCTTCGCGTGGCACCTCAAGGACAACAACAAGGTCGATTGCCCGGCCGTGCTCAGGTTGCGTGTCAATAAGCCACTTCGCTTGTTCAATTTGGCGCGGGAACCCATCAAGAATAATACTGTCGATATCACCCGCTTTTTTAATCGCTTCACCCATAATGCGGCTACTGACATCCGATGGAATGAGTTCACCTTTTTGCATGTAGGCATTAATTTCAGGATCGTGCGCGTCGCGAAGAATTTGACCAGCACTTAACCAACGCCAGTTTTGGCGGGCTGCTAAAATTTGACCTTGGATACTCTTACCAGCGCCTGCTGGACCGAAAAATATAATCATGTCTTTATGATACCTATGAAAGCGCTTCTTTGACAAGTCGGGCAATCGTTCCACCATCGGCTGCATTGCCGAGCTTGCCTTTTACCACACCAATAACTTGCCCCATAGCTTGTGGACCGCTCACGCCAAGCGCTGCGATTGTTTCGTCGACGGTTTTTTTAATATCGTCTTCAGAAAGTTGTTCTGGAAGATATGCTTCAAGTACTTTCGCTTCGGCCTGTTCGGCTACAACAAGTTCAGGGCGACCAGCAGCAGTATATTGCTCGGCGCTATCGACGCGCTTTTTTACCTCGCGGGCAATAAGCTGTTCAATAACCGCGTCGCTAAGACCCTCATCGCGCTTGCCCTGAGCGACTTCTTCATTAAGAATAACGGCTTTAAGGCCACGCAAAACATCGGTACGAAAACGATCACCGCCCAAAAGAGCGGTTTTTAAATCGTTTTCTAATTGTGACTTAAGCGCCACCAGCGGATTCCTTAACGAAGGCCAAGACGAGCTTTTGCAAGCTTGTCGGCTTTACGTTCTTTGCGGATGATTGCCTTTTTACGGCGTTCAACCTTGCTGATGTCTTTGCTAAAGCGCATAGAAGCTTTGGCCTCAGCCAAAACGCCACTTTGAAGCACTTTACGGTTAAAGCGACGAATAATATTTTCGTTTGCTTCGCGTTCGTCTTTACGTGTTACTTGTACCATATCTACGCTATTGTAACAGATAGGCGTTACTAAAACAAGACCAATTACTGGGCCCGCTAAACTGCCGTTAAGCACGCCAAGACTGGTATACTAAAACCATGAAGAAACCCATTGTCCATGTAGAGAATTTCAGCCTAACTATTGGCGGAAAACAAATAGTAAAAGAATTAAATTTCGATGTTATGCCGGGTGAAGTGTTCGCCTTTCTTGGCTCGAACGGATCGGGAAAAACCAGTACCATTCGTTCTCTCCTTGGCATTTACGAAGAAACGAGCGGGATTCTACATGTGAACGGTCAAAAACTTACGCCCGAAAATGCCTCAATCGTAGGCTACCTTCCTGAAGAACGAGGGCTGTACACTCGCTCAAAGGTTCTTGATACCATGGTGTACTTTGGGGAGTTAAAAGGGATGACACGAGCTGCTGCGCGCGAATTTTCGCTTGCTTTTCTTGAGCGTGTTGAGTTATCTGACAAAGCAAATATCAAAATTAAAAAAATGTCGGGTGGGCAACAACAAAAAATTCAACTTGGTGTGGCAATTATGGGAAACCCAAAACTACTTATTTTGGACGAACCAACCAAAGGTCTTGACCCCTTAAATCGTAAGTTGCTCATTGATATTGTCGACGAGCTACAACAGCAAGGCGTGGCGGTTATTTATATCACCCACCTTATGGAAGAAGTTGAACGCCTCGCCGATCGTCTGCTCATTTTGAAAGACGGCAAAGCTCGTGCGTATGGAACGGTTGCCGCGGTAAAAAAAGAATTCAAATCAAAATCGATTGAGGATATTTTTGTCCAAATTTACAATGAAAAAAGCAAGGAGGTGGCCCATGTCTAAATTACGTTCTGTCATTCGCCACGAATACCTCACTATCGTGAAGCAACCCAGTTTTTGGATTGTAATGATCGCTATTCCGGCGGTCGTTGCGATTATAGGGCTCCTAGTTGTGTTAGGTAATTCATCAAGCCAAGAACATATAAACGAACTTGCCAAAGATATGAAAAATATCGCCATTATTGATACTAGTGGCCTTATTAACAAAGATGTTGTCGAGAGTGCCGAGTTAACAATAAGCCCAGCCGCGGAATTTGAATCGTTACGCGAACAAGTGCGTACCGACCAGATTCCAGCGTTAATAGTGTTCCCTGAAACACTGCAAAAAGACCGTCAGTATCAGCTCTACCTTAGCTCGAATGACCTTGCAAAAATGGGGAGTGTATCTTCGATGGCCGATTCTATTTTGAAAACAAGTCTGTTCTTGCCACTTGGGTCTGCTGAAATAATTGCCCTTGCCCAACAAGGTGCTTCGGCCGATACAACCGTTTTTGAAGATGGAAAAGTCTCGGGCGGGTTTAACGAATACATTGCGCCGGGTATTTTTGTAGTGCTGTTTTACATCATTTTTGCCTTTTCGGTTGGCTACATGCTTACTAGCGTAAGTGAAGAAAAAGAAAACCGTTCAATGGAAATGGTACTCACCTACGTGAAACCGCGCGTGCTTATTTTAGGAAAACTTCTTGCCGTCAGCCT
Organism: uncultured Candidatus Saccharibacteria bacterium; assembly: GCA_946886635.1. The sequence goes on from CAMPIW010000041.1 coordinate 3,014, forward strand.
TGTCACACTTACGCAAGTTGCCTTTTTTGGAGTACTGGCGATTCTCGCATTCCTGGTTATGCAGCAATTTGGTAACAGTGTAGCTTTACCGTTCGGGCTTGAGCTTTCAAAGATTGTGCTCGACCCAATGGCGATCTTCTTCGGCTTTGCCTTCTTAGTTGTTGGGTTCCTTATGTATGCCGGCTTCATGACAGCAACCGCAGCGGCAGCGCCATCAACAAAAGAGGCAAACAGCTTTTCAGCCGTTTTCTACATTGGTGCGTTTGTGCCGTTCTACTTTGTGATGATGCTGGTAACAAACCCTAGCAACCCGATCGTTCAGTTCCTAACGTACTTCCCGCTTACCTCTCCCGTAGTGAGCCTCATCCGCAACACGGTTGGAAACCTCAGTACGCTCGAAGCTTGGCTCTCACTTGTAGTCATGACTATCTTCATGGTGTTCAGTATTTGGGTTGCCGTTCGCGCCTTTAAGCTTGGTGCGCTCGAGTTTTCACAAACAATTAAACTTTCGAAACTCTTTAAACGCTAGTTATTTCAAGATGAAGCAGGCGACCTTCAACGGTTCGCCTGCCCTGCCACTCATTTAGCTCGGGTGTATACCATGCAACTATTTGCGTACCCTGATCAACAAAAAAGTGACTTGGCGCGTTGAAAGCAACTACATCAATTGTTTTTGCCTGGGCATTTTTTAAGGTTAGCTTTACGTGTTGACCACTATCACCCATTCGTCGCACACCAAAAACAGTCAGTGATTCGCTTCGAAGAATTGGCTGAGGGTTGCCGCTTCCAAATGGTTCGAGTGTGGCGATATCTAGAATTAGTGTTTCGCCAACCTCGTCTAGCTCGGCGTCAGCGTCGGCCAACGGAAGAAGTAAAGCCGCTTGGTTTTTAAGTTTTAATTCTTTATAAAAATCGTTAACGCGCTTTCGAAAGGCTGTCACATTGGCAGTTGGAAGTGTAACACCAGCGGCAAGTTTGTGTCCCCCGCCTTTTGTAATAATATCGTCGGCCGAACGAATGGCATCAGCGGCGCTAAAATCACCATAACTTCGGGCAGAGCCTTTTGTTTCGTCATCGTGCTCGGACAACACAAACGTTGGTTTCTGGAAGCGTTCTAGAAGCTTTGCAGCCACGATACCAACAATTCCGTGATTCCATCCGGGCGCACTTACAACAAGCACAGGATCGGCTATAAACGCCTCGGCCTGGAGAAGCGCTTCTTTCAAAATAGCATCTTGTTCACGGCGACGATTCTGGTTCATTTCATCAAGCTTACGAGCAAATTGTAATGCCTCCATTGGTTCGCGCGCCGTTAGCATATCGAGGGCATATTGCGCAGTTTCAAGGCGACCGGCTGCGTTCATACGGGGGCCAAGTCCAAACCCAAGGCTTCTTGCGTTCACCGCTTCAGGGCGAACATTCGAAACGGCCATGAGCGCTTTGAGGCCAGGGCGCCGAGTTCTTGCTAGTACCTTTAGTCCCCAAAAAACATGCGTTCTATTTTCATCAACCAATGTTACGACGTCACATACCGTACCTAGCGCTACTAGGTCGAGAAGCCATTTTTCTTGCCCAGGCTCAAGCCCTGTAAGCCGCGTTTGTAGCGCCTGTACTAACTTAAAAGCCACACCAACACCAGGTAAATCGAGGAACGGATATATTTTTCCAACTTGCTTTGAACCGGGCTTAAGCACGAATTTTTCATATTCATCAGGATACTCAGCGAGCAACCGTTTTGGGTTAACGACCGCTACTGCTGGTGGCTGCTCGGCTGCAACGTTATGATGATCAGTCACAA
>CAMPIW010000042.1 GCA_946886635.1 uncultured Candidatus Saccharibacteria bacterium
GCGAGCTGGGTTCAGAACGTCGTGAGACAGTTCGGTTTATATCCGGTACGGACGTCAGGAAATTTGAGAGGATCTGCCCCTAGTACGAGAGGACCGGGGTGGACGTACCTCTGGTGTATCGATTGTGGCCACCTGCTGCATTGTCGAGTAGCTATGTACGGTTCTAGATAAGCGCTGAAAGCATATTAAGCGCGAAACTGACCTCAAGATTAGATTTCCCTACGAGGACACAGAAAGAATATCTGTTTGATAGGTGCAAGGTAGAAGTGTAGTAATACATGTAGCTGAAGCATACTAATAGTCCCATTGCCTTTTTATGTCCTTATCTTCACAGTTAACCCTGTTCGTGTAATTCGTTACATGAATCCGGTTGACTTACGAAGATTAGGTAGACTTAACGAGTAATTGGTGAGAATCATCGCCCTCTCTAAAGAGGTGCCGTGAGTTTTCATCATGAACGTCAATTTTTTAAGCGTTCTTACAGCATGCATCGATACAATTAGTTGTATCAAGTGGAGGATATTACATTCTCCAGTTGATAGCACCAATTGGCATCGAAGTAAGGCTTCGGTTTTACCCACCGCCCGCTGATTTTTTAATAGCAGGGCGAAGCGTATCGAAACCTTACTTCGGTGCCCATGGCGACGAGGAAACACCTGTTCCCATTCCGAACACAGAAGTTAAGCTCGTTAGCGGCGATTATACTGCCACAAGTGGGAAACTAGCACGGTGCCGAATTATACAATAACCCATCCGAATAGGATGGGTTTTGTCTTTTATGATCTTTTTCTTTTCCGAGCGCCGTACAGGGATGCTTGTGGTAAATCGCTCATGCTATAATAAGGATAGTGATAAAGCAGAATATTCTCACTAAAACAAAAAGCCTTGCATCAAAAGTACCATTAAAGATATGGATCATCGGCGGGGCAGTATTGACTGTGGTTATTAGCTATAGTCTTATTTTTTTCATTCCTAAAACAGTTGAATTTTCATATGCTCAAGCGAACTGCGTTAGTCATCTTACTATCGCACCCGATACGCAGCGCCTTTCTTCGTCTGATTTCGAAGCAACTTTTAAAGACACCCTTGGGGTTGGCAATGTAAACCTTTTATCTACAAAGGTGTGTGTTGAGCCAAAAGAGGCTCCTGAGGCAGGCACGTATACAGCTACTATCGCGCCGTTTGGGGGTATTGTCGCTAGTAAACCACTCACAATAACCGTTCCCGAAGCACCTACAATCCAAAATGGTGGCATCGTTGGAAAAACGATCTCAACCGCTGAGCCGTTAAAAATTAAACTTAGCTCAGCCGATGCAATCCACGGGTATGAATTAAAAATAGCCGACAAGGTAACAGACTGTACGCAGGCTCTGGCCGAACTGTCGTGTGAAGTTGAGTCGCTTCAGTTAGCGCAGGGTGCCGAATATGTTGCATCGCTGTATCGAACGTACAAAGACTCAAATGAAAAAATTCTTGAGGGTCAGGTTGAAACGCTTCAACCACTAGTTATGACGAAGGCGAGTATTAAAAACGATCAAACACTGTACGATACGCCAACTGAATTCACTTTTACCTTCGACCAGGCTGTAACTCGTGCCGACATTTTATTTGTTTAGGTTGCCGGTGATTCCAGCGTTCTCGTTGGGTTTAATCATGAGGTGATCGACACGACACTAATAGTATTATTTTCAGAGCTTGACCGCGAAGCGACTTACAAGGTTACCCTCGATCAGGCAGTTGCCGAGAACGGAAGCTCGCTCGCAAAAGCTATTCCTATTACCTTTGAGACTTCGGGAGGACCAGAGGTCGACTCGGTATCCGTAGGAAGCACGAGTGTTGCGCGTTCTGCTCGTATTATTGTTACATTCGACCAACCGCTCGATAAAAGTGTCGACATAGCCAAGCTTGCACGCGTTGAAGGCGTGGCAGGATCGGTGAGTAAGCACTCTGATACGGAACTCGCATTCGCTATTAAAGGCGGTGATTGTACGGCCTTTAGCCTTATTGTCGACAAAGGGGTAAAAAGCGCCTCAAACGGTGAGGTTTCAAAAGAGCCGTGGAAGTTTAATTCACGGACAATTTGTGGGTCTTCATGGTCTATTGGTAACTCGGTACAAGGCCGGCCTATCATTGCGTACTCTTTTGGAAGTGGCTCGAGCGTTATTATGTTTACCGGTGGAATACATGGGTCTGAACCAAGTAGTACCTCAACAATGCAAGCCTGGGCACAACATCTTCAGGCCTACGGCAACACTATACCGGCTGGAAAGAGGGTTGTTATCGTGCCGAATACGAATCCCGATGGAATTGCCGTTGGGTCTCGTTATAACAGTCGCAATGTTAATATAGGACGCAATTTCCCAACTAAAAACTGGCAGGCTTCAATTGAAACAAGAAATGGTACACTTCCTACCGGTGGCGGTACCTCTGCTGGATCAGAACCTGAAACGGCTGCACTTATGGCACTGACACAGCAACTTCGACCACGTCTCGAGGTGTCATTCCATGCCCAAGGCCGGCTTGTAGGTGCAAATAAGTTCGCCGATTCGGTAGCAATAGGTGATATGTATGCCAATATGGTGGGGTATAGGACGATGTTCTACAACGCCGAAGCGGTAATGGGGTACTCGATGACGGGTGAATACGAGGATTGGATGGGTGAAAAGTATAATATCCCGGCAATTCTGATTGAATTACCTTCGGCTTCGGGCAATTACCTAAGTTCACAGCTTGCTGCGCTTAAGAAAATGATTACACTGTAATCACTGGAAGATAAAAAGAAGGAGGAGACTCCTGCGCGTAGCCTAAAGTGGCTCTTGTCTCCATAAAATAAAACGACCCATCTCGCAGATAGGGTCGTTTTATTTGTTTGCCTCCGATTTTAGGAGGCATGAATCTTGTCTATTTTTTTGAAAGATTCAAACAGGTGCGTATCTATAATATCGCACAAAGGGCATATGTGCAACACTAGCATAATCATAATAAGCGAACTTTGGCAACAAATATAAAACAATAAAACAACGCTTGTGTAAAACTTGACAAAAAGCATAAGCTATGCTAATATAAATTCATACACATACCATGTGTGAGGTAAAAACGAGGGTTTCCACGCCGTAAGGCTAGTGGAAATCTTTTTAATTGAGAGGATAACTCAAATGGCAGGAACAAAAGCTGGTGGCATGAAAGCCGCTGCAAAGAACCTACAACGTGACCCAGCCTTCTACGCGAAGATTGGTGCCAAGGGTGGCAAAAATGGCCACACTGGTGGATTCGCTGCTAACCCTGACCTTGCTCGTATTGCAGGTGCTAAGGGTGGCCGTATCTCACGTCGTCGTAAGACTGAAGCCTAAGTTAGGCGTTCGGATATAAAAATACCCCGTTAATTCGGGGTATTTTTTGTTATGGCGACTATTTTTCAGAGGTGCTGTAGCGTCGGAGTGCACAGATTCGCGCATCATTTACCTTCCAAGTGTGCGAACACGCCGGGCAGGCATATACTGATTTTTCAGTTTGGTATCCATTAGCCGTGCAGTTTGGACAGCTACTGCGAGCATGGAGCCAATCTCGGTAGGTGTCGAGGTGATCTTGAATGACATCCTCATTACTACGGATCGTGTACGTTTCTGCATGCTGCTTTGCTGTTTCCCAAGCGGCCGTTTCCATAGCAAGAAGTTCAATATCCCGTCGATATTCACGGTGGCCGAGTGTCGCGTGTGATAATTCGTGTAAAAGAAGCAAAGGAGCGTGGGGGAGTGAGCGATTGTAAAAGATGGTTCGGGTAGTTGGCGACCCCGACAATTGATCAGCCTCTTCAAAAGAATCGTCTGTATGGGGGGTTTTAAGCTTGTGGATCAGCGAGGACATCGAGCGCATAGTAGTAACATCCGTAAATAACCGCTTGTTCAGGGTATTTTGCCCGAACTAGCTTAGGGAGTGGAATATGTGGTGGCAGCTTCTCTTTTAAGATGCCCTTGAGCTGCTCGTCATACTGTTTAAAATACGTACCAATACTTCCACCAATGATAATAACGTCTGGTTGGATAATCGGGATAACGGCCAAGAAACCTCGGCTAATGCGGTCGGCAATTTTGTTCCAAGTGCGCTTGCTTTTAATGTCACGCGCGTACTTCCCGTAGGTGTTGTAGATTGCTTTTCCGGAAGCGAATGTTTCCCATTCGCGCACAACACCATCGTATTCAACCAATGCTCGGCCAGCCTCACTGTGGCGAAGGCCCGGATCGATGTGTCCGTTGGTAATAATCCCGCTTCCAATACCGGTGCTCACGGTCACGTATAGACTTGAGAGTGGCATTGGGGTGCGCTGACGTGTTTCAGATAGCCCTGCGAGGTTAGCGTCATTTTCAATAAAGAGAGGCGCGCCACCAAGAACACCTTTAAGCTCGCTCGCAGCATCGAAGTTTTTCCAGTGAAGGTTGTTGCACCATACGGCAACTCCGTCTTTAACGATTCCTGGTAGTGCAACCACAATAGCGTCGACTTTTGATGGGTCGAATAGCGCAGTGAGGTGGGTGGTAAGAAGATCGACATACTCGGTCTTTTTTATTGGAGTAGGAAACTGAAATTGAGTCGTAATTTTGCCGTCTTCTGAGTAGCCGGCAATAAGCGTTTTTGTTCCCCCAGTGTCCACCGCAACAATCATGCCCTCAGTGTAGCATGAGGGTGAGGGGAAGCAAACAGCCTTTGCTTGGTCTCCTGGTGCTCTTGGGGTACAATAAGGGCTACAAAACGGGAGATAACC
>CAMPIW010000043.1 GCA_946886635.1 uncultured Candidatus Saccharibacteria bacterium
TAATAGAGGTGAATTTGTAATACAGAAGAATTTTTTGCATCGACATCAATTATATCACTCTTTACCTCTGTATTCTAGGGGGTGTATACTAGGTGCATGACATATCAATCAAGTTCGCTTGTTGATGCATATATAGCCCAATTTGGTGCCGAAACCAAAGACAGGCTCTCCTGGGTGCGGTCCGTGGTCCAAGCCACCTTTCCAAAAACTATTGAAGATATCAGTTACGATATGCCCACGTATCGTCCTGCCCCAGGTAAACGCGGTGTTGTGCATTTTGCCGCTAGTCAACACCATATTGGTATTTACGGGATCTTTGACCCTAAAAGTAACGCACCGATACACGATAAAATGCAGCCGTATCGTACTGGTCGCGGCACGCTTCAATTCAGTAACGATACACCACTACCAAAACGTGTTATTCGTGAAATTCTTGCGTATCACGCCGGCACAGTAGATGTGTAGCACCCTTCTATAACACTTTACAGTCAACTCTAGCATCATTATACTTAGTAGCTTAAGACAAGGAAGAGCATGAAGAAAAAACAAGACACCCCATTTATGGCAGATACGCTGCGACTTTTTTGGTCGGTAATTCGTAACTACAAACGATATTTTATACCTGTGATGCTCTTACAGCCTGTTGCTATTTTCCTCACTAGCTACGCCGGTATGCTTATTGTATCAATGGTGGTAAATAAGCTTACGGCTGAAACTATCCCTGCCGATCAACTCCTTGCTACGTTTTGGCCGTATATTGTGGCCTTTGTAGGTGCTGTAGCAATAGGTGAACTTATTGTATGGCGGTTGGTACTTTTTTTGCAGTGGAGCATGGCCGATCGCGTCGTATATCAATTAAACCGAAAAGTATTCGATGCGCTATCAGAACAATCAATGGAATTTCATACAAATCGTTTTGGTGGTTCACTTGTTTCTCAGGCAAATAAATTTACCAGTGCTTTTGCACGCTTGTCTGATTTATTGCTCTTTAATATTGCTCCGATGGTGTACGCATTCACATTTACCTTTATTATTCTTACGCCAATTCTCCCTTGGTTTGCACTTGCCCTGGCTATTTTTGCGATTATATTTTTAAGCGTTGCTTGGTTTAGTTTTAGTTCAATTAGAAATCTCAATGTTAAAGAAGCCGAAGCGCAAAATAAAGTCAGCGGGCAAATTGCCGACAGCATTACAAATATCTTAGCGGTGAAAAGTTTTAGCCGAGAAAAACTTGAAAAGCAACGGTTTGAACGATTCGCCAAAGATGCTCGCCAAGCGGGATTTAAAATTCGCAACGCCGTTATTATCCGCGACATTTGGTTTGGTCTTATTATCACCGCCATTACAACGTCAGCATTCCTTACCCTTGTCTTTGGACAGGCCTGGTTTGGCGTAGCAATTGGTACGCTTCTTCTTGCAGTCACCTACAGCTTGCAAATCTTAGGTACTCTGTGGGGGTTCAATGGTATGCTTCGTCAATTCAACCGCATCTTTGGTGATGCCCGCGAGATGACAACCATCTTAAGTACCCAGCAAACTGTCACTAACGTATCGAATGCCCGCAAGCTAAAAGCAACTAAAGGCGCGCTGAAAATTTCAAATTTGACGTTCCGTCATGCCGACGCCTCAGAAGACGACACAATGTTTAGCGATTTCAACCTTACCATTAAGCCCGGCCAGCGCGTTGGGCTGGTCGGTCGATCAGGCTCGGGAAAGACAACATTGACGAAACACATCCTTCGTTTTGCTGATATTCAAGAAGGTGTAATTGAAATCGACGGACAATCAATTGCAAAGGCAACACAAAACAGCCTGCGTGAAGCAATCGCCTATGTGCCTCAAGAACCAATGCTGTTTCATCGTAGCCTTAGAGAAAATATCATGTACGGAAAACCAAACGCAACCGATGAAGAGGTTCGACGAGCTGCAAAACAAGCCAACGCACTTGAATTCATTGAAAAGTTGCCCGAAGGGTTCGAAACAATGGTCGGTGAACGCGGTGTAAAACTTTCCGGTGGCCAGCGTCAACGCATTGCAATCGCTCGTGCCATTCTTAAAGACGCACCTATTCTCGTTCTTGATGAAGCAACCAGCGCACTTGATAGCGAAAGTGAAAAGCTCATTCAAAATGCCCTCGAAAAATTAATGAAGAACCGAACAAGCCTCGTTATTGCTCACCGCCTTTCAACCATCGCAAAACTTGATCGTATTATTGTCATGGAAAACGGCGAAATAATTGAAGATGGTTCACACGAAGAACTTATAACCAAAAAAGGACAATACGCTCGATTATGGGCGCACCAATCTGGCGGTTTTATTGAAGAATAGTAAAGTTAACTTTACTAGATGCCTATGCTTGCCTTTGCTACAGTGTCTCTCATAGAGTAAAGGAGACTCATGAGCTACGAACCAAGCCCACACACAACACAAATCAGCATCCTGCGACAGTTACTGTTTGTACCAGAAGCATCGTTTGCTGAACTACAAAAAAGCAGTGACCTTACCAGTGACCATTTCACTTTCCATATAAAAAAATTAGTTGAATCAGGGTACGTCACTAAAACAGAAAACGGATACACGCTTTCGGCGAGTGGCAAAGAATACGCTAACCGGATGGATACCGATGAAAATGAAATTGAAAAACAACCAAAAGTATCGGTAGTTGTCGTGCTCGAACAAACGGTTAATGGACGTCGTGAATTTATTGCACAGCAGCGACTCAAGCAGCCGTACTATGGTTTTTGGGGACGCTTAGGCGGAAAAGTTCGCTGGGGAGAATCATTCGAGGAAGCAGCTAAGCGCGAGCTAAAAGAAGAGACCGGTCTTACTGCTGATTTTACTTTTAAGTCCATTTTTCATAAGCGCGATTATAAAAAAGAGACTGGTGAGCTACTAGAAGATAAAGTGTTTATTATCATGTACGCCAACACCTATAGCGGTGAATTAATAGTAGATTTCGAGGGCGGACACAACGAATGGCTTACTCAAGAAGAATTTATGGCAAAAGAAAAGACGTTTGAAAGCGCTCGTGACTTCATCAACCTTATTGATCAAAATGTACCCTATCATGCACAGGAATATACCTATGACGACCATGAATACTAGTAGTGAACGTGTTGATGAGCTTATACAACGCAGTGATGCGATATACGACATAATCGATACCTCGTTTGACAATGAAGTACGGTATCGCCGCATGCTTCGAGCAGGGCTTAGTATGGCTGCTATTTCATTAAGGCTTGGCAAGGGTATTGACGAAACTGGCGCGCAATTACTAGCCATGCCCTCAGGACTTCCGCCAACAGCCGGACCGCGCGAGCTTGAATCGCTCGCCTATGCCTACGGCGACGTAACCCGCGCCACGCTTGATCGTAGCGGTAATCCTGAAACCGACGCCCGGCACGCCATTCATTTAATGAAGCTAGCTGTCCCATATGCCGAAGAGATGTACCCTAAACTCAATCCAAACAAAATTGCTGCTTATGCACTTTTTCACGACGTACTTGAAGCCTACGCCGGTGACGTTCCCTCACTTGGAATGTCGCCATCCCAAGCTGCCCAAAAACATCACAATGAAGCTCGGGCGCTTATTACATTACGGCAAGAGTATGGCGAATCATGGCCAGAGCTTGTTGAACTTATTGAGTCGTATGAAGCATTAAGTGACGGTGAAATGCGCTTTACAAAAACATTCGACAAACTTGACCCCGGCTTTACCCATTTACAATCAAAAGGTGTACAGTTGAAGTCCCATTATGGCTATTCTCATGATGACTTTCTTCATGCAATTGATGAAGCGACACAAAGGATGCAGCCTTACTCGGATGAATTCCCACTCGTTATGCTCGACCGTGATGAACTTACCCGACGCGTTGCTGCTATCGCGTTCAAAAAAGTAGCCTAGATCTCTCTAGGCTACCCTCATCGTACGGTGATTAAATACCAATACTATTTATTAGCATCAACATTTGACTGTTTTGGCTCGTCCTGGAGCTTTCCGCCCGGTTTTGACTCTTCAGCTTGCGTATCTTGAGGCGTATCAGCACCGTGTTCTGTTTCAACTTCAGATACATCCTCTTCGGTTGCATCACCTGCAGTCGCTTCGTTAGCGGCTTCAAGCGCTGCTGGTTCGTAAACGTTCGCTACAACCAGCTCAAGGTCCTGCTCGACATCTGCATATTCAACACCTTCAGGAAGTGTAATGTCAGAAAGCAGAATTTTATCTTCGTCTGTCGCAAGCCCTGCAATCGAAATCTCGAGTGCATCGGGAAGGTCGGCAGGCTTAGCCTTAATTTCAACCGTTTCAATTGCCTGAAGAACGATAAGTCCGGCTTTTTCAGCTTCGCTTTCACCTTCACCCATAAGGCGAATTGGCACTTCGGCGGTAACGATTTCGTTAGCCTTAACAGCGTGGAACGAAACGTGACGAATCCGTGATTTCACTGGGTTTCGGTCGATGTCTTTAATAAGGGTAATTTTTTTCTTACCATCGATTGTAACGTGTACCGGCGTGTGCTTACCAGCCTCACGAACAACCTTCTCCATGACCCCGTACTCTGACTTCACAAGAATCGGATCGAACCCTTGGCCATAAATGACCCCAGGGACAAACCCTTCTTCACGAAGACGGGCTACTTTTTTACCCTGTTGGTCTCGAATATCGAGCTTTAAGTTAATCTTATCTCCCATGTCTCTCCCCCTTACGTTGGATACCTTTACGGAAATTGATATTGCACATCTTATTATACACCATTGTGC
>CAMPIW010000044.1 GCA_946886635.1 uncultured Candidatus Saccharibacteria bacterium
AGCTGCGGTACTTGAAAGCTCATTCTTCTCTACCATCGCCGATAGTTCACTATACGCTTCGGGACTAAAGTTGGTTGCAATAACAGCTTCTTCTTCATTTCCCGAGTTTACGGCACTGGCAAACCAGTGAGCGACGCGGCGCGCAGCGCCATCACCGGCAGCTGATTGAATTTCAGAAATAAGCACTGCATACTTTTGCGTTGCAATAAGTGCCTCAACCACCGACCTATCAAGGTTCATCGAAGCCCAAGCCGAGCGGTAGGTACTAGGAAGTGCCGGCACAGTTGCCTGAATTTCAGCGATCTCCTCAGGCGTCAACATAACTGGTGGAATATCTGCATCGGGCATATACCTGTAATCTTGCGCGTCCTCTTTACTTCGTTGTGAACTTGTACGACCCGAAGCATCGTCCCAGCCGCGTGTTTCTTGAACGATTTTTTCACCTTTTTCAAGAAGGTCAACCTGACGTTCAAATTCGTACTGCGCAGCACGTTCCACGCTTTTGAAAGAGTTCAGATTTTTTACTTCGGCGCGAGTACCCAGTTCGGTCGCTCCTTTTTTTGCAACAGAAATGTTAACATCGAAACGCATATTACCATGGTATAGGTTTCCAAGAGTGACTCCGGCGTACGTCATTAATCGGTGGAGTTCTGTAGCATATGCTTTTGCACCGGCGGTCGAATGAATATCTGGTTCGGAAACAATTTCGATAAGCGGTGTTCCGGCGCGGTTCAAATCAACCAGACTATGCGTACCATAGTGCGTCAACTTTCCGGCATCTTCTTCAATATGCGCGTGGTGTATACGAACACGAATTGTTTCACCAGATTCAAGTGGCGCATCAACATACCCAGACAAGATAATCGGCTGGTACATTTGGCTAATCTGATAGCCTTTTGGAAGGTCTGGATAAAAATAGTGTTTTCGATCAAAACGACTGATTTCAGCAATTTTTGCGTTCAACGCCTTGCCCGCCTTCACGGCAAGTACAATAGCTTCGCGGTTAAGAACCGGCAGTACACCGGGTAGCCCGAAGTCGATTGGATTGATAGCAGTATTGGGGCTTTTATCGCGTGCGTCATTATCAGCACCGCTAAAAAGCTTACTTTGGGTGGCAAGCTGAACGTGGCATTCAATACCAATAGTCATCTCATAGGTATCAAGTATTTCTGATGTTGCCATATTAAATAGCCCCCATATCCTTTAGGCCCTGCTTGTATGCAATAAGAGCTTGCCGCGCACGTTCATAATCAATGCGAACATCTGTTTCATGAGCAAGGCGGTTACGTAATTTATGCGCCGCCCATACACCATTTCCATTTGTCCATTTCCCCTGGCACTGCTTCATGCGTTCAGCCATAGTTTTACCACTTAAACCGCGGTCGCGAAGCGCTTGGTCGAGTAATTTATCGGCATCGAGTACACACACAATGTGGGTATTTTGATCATCACGTTTTAATTTCGTTTCAATCGACATCCAACGACTACGGTACTTATCTTGGTCAATCGTCCGTGGACTGTTTTTCGCAAGTGAAATAACGATAAAAAGGAGTCCACCAAAAATTAAAACAGCGGCAATAAATAATACTACCGAAAGTGTTTGATCCATCATTACGCCTCTCTTTCTTTGGCTAGTGCAAGCAGTACTGCATCAGATTTACGCTGGCCAATGAGCTGGACGCCAACCGGAAGTCCGCTTTTAGTAGTGCCCGCAGGCACCGATAAAGCTGGAAGTCCAGCAAGACTTGCCGGAACCGTCATAATATCTGCGAGATACATTTTTATAGGGTCGTCGGTATTTTCACCGAGCTTAAAAGCTGGCATAGGAGTAACCGGCCCCACGAGCACATCAAATGATTCAAATACTGCATTAAATTCATTAATCATAAGTGTTCGGGCCTTTTGAGCTTGCATGTAAAACGCATCAAAATAACCGCTAGAAAGAACGTAGCTACCAATCATAATACGGCGCTTGTTTTCGGGTACAAAGCCTTTGTCGCGAGAAAGTCCATACACTTCACTTAAAGTTGTCGCTTCTGCACGTTTTCCATAGCGAATACCATCGTAACGGCCCAAGTTACTACTAATTTCGGCTGGCACAACTATATAGTAAATAGCCAAAGCGTATTTAAGCATCGCCAAACTTACCTCTTCAATAATGTGACCTTTAGCTTTCATTGATTCGATATATTCGTTCACTCGCGTACGAACTTCTTCGTCAACATCGTCGGTCATAAACTCTTTTATAACACCGATTCGTTGTGGCTCGATACGATCCTTAGGCTCAAAGAAAGTAGGCAAGGTAGTCATGTCTTTACGGTCTTGGCCGCTCATAATTTCCATAACAAGTTCGGCATCAGTTGCGTTTGAGGCGAGGACCCCAATGGTATCAGTACTGTTCGCCATCGCCACGACACCATAACGACTTACTGTGCCGTACGTTGGTTTCACACCCACTACTCCATTAAAACTAGCCGGCTGGCGAATTGACCCCCCGGTATCAGTACCAAGCGCAAATGGCACAATTTCAAGCGCAACCACGACAGCAGAACCACCACTACTTCCTCCCGCGACGCGTTCGGTATCAACAGCATTTTTGGTTGGCCCAAAAGCAGAGTTTTCGGTACTTCCGCCGTGAGCAAATGCATCAAGGTTTGCTTTGCCAATACAAATTGCACCTTCGGCTTCAAGTTTTTCAATGGCAGTAGCCTGTAGTGGCGCTTCAAAATTTTTAAGAATAGTACTAGCAGCGGTTGTTGTGCCCCCAACGGTTAAAAAGTTATCCTTGGCAATAAATGGTACGCCCGCTAGACGCCCGGTGATTTCTCCGGCATCAACTTTTGCTGCAAGCTCAAAAGCACGCTCTTCGGTAAGCGACAAAATAGCATTAAACGCCTCGTTCTCACGAGCTTTCGCTAAAGCATCTTCTACATTTTTACGAGCCGACACACCAATGTAAGTAGCAATTTTACTCATACTACAAAACCTTTGGAACTTTAATTTGATTCTTCTCGGCTTCCGGGGCAAGTGCAAGAAGTGATTCGCCACTCAATCCATAGTCGTCAACAACATCATCGCGCCACACGTTTTGCAGATCAGTCACTTGGTACGTTGGCTCAACACCTGTCGTATCAAGTTCTGAAAGTTGCTCAATATATCCCAGGATATTTCCAAGGTCGACGCGAAGCGCTTCTGCCTCTACGTCATCAAGCTGCAAGCTACTCAACTGTGCGAGATGGTGCACATCTTCAATAGAGATATTCGTCATACTGATAGTATTATATACTGTTTTATCACTTCTTGCACCCTTTAAAACTACATTTTGGCGCGAATGTCAGCAATAACATCGCGAAGTTCGGCTGCTTTTTCAAATTCAAGATTTGCACTCGCAAGATCCATTTGTCCGGACAAATCTTTAATGAGGGTCGCGTATTCGTCTTTAGGAATTTTCCTGAGGTCAAGCTTCGCTTTGCCATCTTCTTTCTTTGGAATAATAGCTCGAAGCCCTTCGTCAATTGCTTTGGCGACGCTCACCGGAGTAATACCGTGTTCGGTATTGTAGGCTTCTTGAATACTTCGACGACGATCGGTCTCATCAATCGCCTGCTGCATTGAACGAGTAACACTATCAGCGTACATGAGTACCTTACCTTCAAGATGGCGCGCCGCACGTCCAACAATCTGAATCAACGCACTCGCACTACGCAAAAAACCTTCTTTATCGGCGTCGATAATTGCTACTAAGCTTACCTCAGGTAGGTCAAGTCCTTCACGAAGCAGATTAATCCCCACCAACACATCATAAACTCCGCTTCGCAGATCGCGTAAAATATCACCTCGTTCAAGTGTGTCAACTTCACTGTGAATATAGGCTGTTTTGATATCAAGCTCTTGCAAATAAGAAGAGAGGTCTTCCGCCATGCGTTTCGTAAGTGTCGTCACTAATACGCGTTGACCATTTGTCACCCGTTCCCTTATTTCGGCAATAAGGTCGTCAATTTGACCCTCCGTTGGCCGAACAATGATTTCTGGGTCAATAAGACCGGTTGGTCGAATAATTTGTTGCACCGGTTCGGGGCTATGTGACAACTCGTACTCAGCTGGTGTTGCTGATACGTACACAGTTTGATTGATATGACGATTAAACTCATCGAAAGTGAGCGGACGATTATCGAGTGCGCTTGGGAGGCGGAATCCATGTTCAACGAGCACCTCTTTTCGCGCACGGTCACCGTTATACATACCACGTACTTGTGGCAACGTCATGTGGCTTTCGTCGACGAATAGCAAAAAGTCATCGGGGAAGTAATCGAGAAGCGTCGCTGGTTGCTCACCCGGCTCACGATTTGTTAAATAGCGACTATAATTTTCAATACCCTTCACAAAGCCAGTTTCTTCAAGCATTTCAAGGTCGTATTTAGTCCGCTGAGAAAGTCGCTGGGCTTCGAGTAATTGATCGTGCTTTGCAAAATATTCCATTCGATCTTCAAACTCTTGCCTAATTTTCTCAATGGCTACTGCGACTTTTTGCTTGGGGGTAACGTAGTGACTACTTGGGAAGATATCTACGCGCGCAGGTTCACCTAAAATTTCACCTGTAAGTGGGTCAATTCGTGTAATACGCTCGACGTCATCACCAAAGAATTCAATGCGGTAAGCAACATCGCTCCC
>CAMPIW010000045.1 GCA_946886635.1 uncultured Candidatus Saccharibacteria bacterium
TTGTTGAGCTAGTTATAACGATTACTATAATGGGTATTCTTTTAACAGTTGCCATAGTAAATTTAAACGCCACGCAAGCTAATGGTCGAGATGCCGAACGAAGGGGTGATGTTGAAAGTCTTGCCCTCAATATTGAAGGGTATTATACCAACGAAAACCCCGACATACCAATGAGTGGCGGCACGTACCTTGGCAACCTCTATATAACCGACGCGTTGATTAAAACCTACCTTCCCAACCTCGATATGAAAAGTGTCCACTCACCAAGTGCCGAAGAGTCTGACCCTATCAGCCTTGTAAAAGCTACAAACACCCTTACAACCACTGCTGGTATCTTGCCAAAACCAAGCAATTCAAACGATGTATATGTATACCAGCCCCTTACCGCATCGGGTGCGCTTTGTACAAACCCATCGGTCAGTGGTGATTGTCGTCGATTTAATATTTATTACTATCAAGAAACCGACAATACGGTTCAAATGATTACGAGCAAGCATCAATCATGACACAGCGCTTTTCTACTGCCGGCTTTACCGCTGTTGAGCTTCTTGTAACTCTGTTCGTTGCCGCCGCTTTTTTACTTGCTGGCTATCAGCTATTTAACGTTGTCATTAGAGATGGCGGTAATACTCGAGTCGAAGCAAGTGCGAGCAACGTGGCCTACAACTATTTACGCCTCTATTCCGACTCGACAACGAACCCTTGTGCCCCTTCTACGCCACTTGTAAATTCACCTATAACTGTAGAGGGTACTACAAACGCCACCGTATCAATATCTATCACCTGCCCTCAGGGTGATGCACTGAGTCTTAGCCAAGTTGAGGTAATTATCAATTACGGGATCGGTGCCGATGCCAACACCGTAAAGTTCGCGACTTACGTTGATAAATCTAAAGGCGCGACACCAAACAACGATATTACCAATGGTCTTATGGAGTGGTGGAAACTTAACGGTAATATGAACAGCTCGGCCGGTTCAACAACGCTTTATAACGAAGGTGTGCGTTCGACAACTGGCCAAGATGGAAATGCTATTGGTGCGTACGCCTTCTCTCCGACAGACTCCAAAGCGATTCGTGCTGATAATTTTTCAGCTCGAATGGTTGGGCTGCCAGAGTTCTCAATTACCGCCTGGATAAATGCAGGGAGCACTCCACCAGGTAACTTTCCCCTATTCGCAGTCATGTCAAAGGATGGATCATATGGCGTATACGCGCTCCAAGCAGCGGGCACAAATGATATCGAATGCCACATGAACCCCGGCGGAGCCACCTCTTACAGTCCATCACCTCTAACAAAAACAAGCGGCTGGCAACTTCTCAGCCTTGTATATACTGGTTCAACAATTCGCTGCTACCTCGACAACACACCAAGCACAGCCGTTGCTGCTGATTGGTCGCCTTTTGATGACAAAACAGGCCCGCTGATGCTTGGTCAAAATGATAGATACGATCTATTTGGTGAAACGCTATCTGGAAGCATTGATGATGTCCGTATCTACGACCGAGCATTAAGCACTAGTGAAATTGGTCAACTCGTAAGCGGTGGTGCAAAGTAATTCTATGAAAAAAATGTCATCAACCAGTTTTGCAAAACAAGGGTTCACACTTGTTGAAATGATGGTGATTGCACCTGTCGTTGTTTTGCTCATCGGCTCCTTTATTGCACTCATCGTTAACCTTACCGGTGAAGTAATGGCGTCGCGCGCCTCGAATACACTAACTTACGATATTCAAAATGCACTTAACCGTATCGAACAAGATACAAAGTTAAGTACAACGTACTTGGCGGTAAACAATATCGACGTCTCAACAACCAAGCAGGGTTACGGTGGCACGACGACTGCAGGCAGCACAACAAATTTCACCAACATCGATAGGAGTGGCGCTGGAGGGAGTAACGCGAGTATTATTTTAAATGCGCTTGTCACCAACGGGAACCCGCTCTCTGATACCACGGGGCTTGTATACATAAAAAGTAAACCTAACTGGTGCACCAGCGACCCAGCTTATAACTATGACCAATATACAAAGAATACTCCGATGACGATGAATGTTGTCTATTTCGTTGATGCCAATCAAACATTGTGGCGCCGAGTTATTATGCCCGCAAATTATGCCGACAGTAACGCCGGCTGCGGCGGCACCCCGTGGCAGATCCCAAGCTGTATCGATGGCTATGTTGCTGCTTCTCTGCCGTTTTGTAAGTCAAACGACGAAAAGCTTGTAACTGGTGTAAGTCCTAGTGATTTTGAGTTCAGTTATTACACCTCGGCCAGCTCAACTACCCCCGATTCAACCGCAGCAAACCCAGCCATCACAAACAACGACACCAGGAACACAGCCCTTCAATCGACCCAAACACTTCAGGTTGATATTACCGCACATCAAACAGTCGCCGGAAGAGACATATCTCGCTCGGGGACCCTTCGTGTCACAAGGCTCGACAGTAACGCCTCGACTATTCTTAACTAGAGGGCTAAAAAGGAATTCAAGAAGAATAAAAATGCTTGCGTTTAAAATCAAAAAATAGTAAAGTTACATCAGAACAATAATGTTTCAATAACAGGGGGCAGCTCAAAATGAGTTTCAAAGACATTAAAACTAACAACCAAGGTTTCACAATCGTCGAACTTTTGATCGTCGTTGTTGTGATTGCAATCTTGGCAGCAATTACTATCGTTTCTTACAACGGTATCACTAACCGCGCAAATGCATCGGCTGCAAAGTCGACTGCCGCAACAATACAAAAGAAGATTGAGCTTTACCAAGCTGACCTAAGCCAATATCCATTTGCGTTCAGTTCACTATCGACTGCAACTGACAGCGATGAGCCATGGTACATTGCAGCGTCAACACCAATCGACACTCCTACTGCAGACAACGGTAAAACCACTGTTGCAGTACAGCCATGTAACGGTACGGCTACAGCACCAATAGACCAGGCAACAACAACAGGAGTGCAGATTACTTACTGGGACTACGATAACAATGCAGTTACAACAACCCCTATCACTATGGGCGAGACGACTAGCTGTGCTGCTACCTGGTAATCCAGCGTAAATCGTACAATCTATAATTAGAAACCCGAGCGAAATGCTCGGGTTTTTATTTATCTCGTTTTTTTTGCGATACTTACTACTTTGAGAGTTCGGTAATAATACGCTTCGCAATCGCGACCATATCAGCCTCGTTCATACCTCGCGTCGTCACCGCAGGCGTTCCAAGCCGAATACCACTTGGACGATAGGGAGGAAGTGTGTCATACGGTACCGAATTGGCATTTACCGTAATACCCACAGCTTCAAGGCGTTCTTGGGCTTCTTTGCCATCAATACCAAAACTTTCATATACATTTGCCAAAATCAGGTGATTCTTCGTTCCGCCAGTGACAAGCTGCAAACCACCCTTTTTAAGCTCTTCAGCGAGTATAGAAGCGTTCTTAAGGATTTGTTCGGCGTATTCTTTAAACTCGGGCTGAGCGGCCTCGTGCAGTGCCACAGCCTTAGCCGCAATGGTGTTCATATGTGGGCCACCTTGCATTCCAGGAAATACAGCGCGGTCAATCAGCGTTGGAATGTTTTCAATGGTTTTTTCTGGGGCTTTCAACGGGTTGCCCACTACCCCTTTTGATAAAATCATACCGCCTCGTGGGCCACGAAGTGTTTTATGGGTAGTTGTTGTCATAACGTGAAAGCCATAATCAAGTGGGTTCTTAGCAACTCCAGCCGCAATTAACCCAGCCAAGTGAGCCATGTCGGCTACAAGTAACGCCCCAACTTCGTTTCCAATACTTGCAAACTTTTCGTAATCGAGCTCGCCAGGATATGCACTAAACCCCGCTAAAATAATTTTTGGTTGGTGTTCGAGCGCAAGCTGACGAAGGTCATCATAATCAATCTCGCCCGTTTCAACATCTTTCAGCCCGTAGCGCACAAAATTGTACAGTTTTGCACTTCGCGTAACCAGCGCACCATGGGTTAAGTGCCCACCGTGGCTTAATTCCATTGCAAGAATAGTATCGCCTGGCTCAAGCCATGCACTATAAACGGCTTCATTAGCAGGTGCGCCTGAATGTGGCTGCACATTGGCGTGATCGGCGTGAAATAACTCTTTCGCACGGTCAATAGCAAGTTGCTCAAGTTGATCGGTGTACGTCTGACCACCGTAATAGCGCTTGCCCGGATAGCCCTCAGAGTATTTGTTGGTAAACACGCTTCCGAGCGCCGCAAGAACATCGTCGCTCACGTAATTTTCACTTGGAATAAGTTCAACGCCTTCACTTTGACGAACTTCCTCGCCAGCAATAAGTCGCGCAACAGCGTCATCGTTCTGAATTATTGGTCGGGTATCTGCCATTGGTTTGTATCTCCTTGTTAGCCTTATTATAACAGAGGTTAACGCAATACATTGTATTGACTGTATATCATGCCTGATATATCATAATCTTCATGGAATCTAAAAACTACGCAGCGAAAATTGGTACACTTATTCAAGAAACTCGTCAATCACGAGGGATGACTCAGGCAGAATTAGCCGAAAAACTCAGCACAAGCCAAAGTGCTATTAATCGTATCGAAAAAGGCGGCCAAAATATCAGCCTTGATATGCTCGCCCGCATTAGCGAAGT
>CAMPIW010000046.1 GCA_946886635.1 uncultured Candidatus Saccharibacteria bacterium
CAGCGGGTACACTTACGGCTGCTGTAAAGAGCGGTGAAATTGTGGTTACTCAAAAAACCACTTGTGGTAGCACCGGAACAAAAAATGCATCGGGTACTGCGACACAAACACTTGTGGCTGGTACGACCAACCAATATACGGTTACAACCTTCCTTGAAGGTGGTGGCGGTGTATCATACTGTGCTCAGTCATAGTTAGTTCGTAACTAATAATTGGTAATTGGAAAAAGCGCCTCGGTTGGGGTGCTTCTTCTTTTACCCCTGAGCTGATATGATAGTGCTTATGAATGAGTTTATTATCTACCTCGCTTTGGTGCTTGTTGGTGCGTGTCTAGGGAGTTTTGCAGGGGCGACCGTATGGCGCCTGCGAGCGCACCAGCTGGTTCAAGACAAAAAGAATAAAGAACCGTACGATCGGAAAGAATACAAACGGCTAGAGAAGCTCATGGGCAAGAAGACGCTCCAAGACAGGTCGCAGTGCCTCGAGTGTGGCTACGAGCTTAAATGGTACGACCTTATCCCAATTGTGAGCTGGCTTACCTTAAAAGGGCGCTGCCGAGCTTGTAAGCGTCCTATCGGCTGGTTTGAGCCACTTATGGAAGTGGGAATGGTGGCGTTTTTCGTTTTGTCATACCTTTTATGGCCAGGTGGGGTACAAAGCGGCCTTGAAATTGCCCATTTTGTACTCTGGCTTGCAGCTGGTGTAACAATGGCGGTGCTATTTGCTTATGACGCGAAGTGGTTCTTGCTTCCAGATGCAGCGACTATTACCCTTGCCGTAATCGGCCTGGGTATTGTTGGGGTGACGGCAGCTGAAACGCAGGATATTGGTGGAACCCTCCTTTCGGCAATGGGTGCAGTGGGCGTACTTGGCGGCCTGTACGCGGTTCTTTACGCGGTATCAAAGGGTCGTTGGGTTGGATTTGGTGACGTAAAGCTTGGTGTTGCGCTTGGGCTTATACTGGTTGATTGGCGACTTGCGGCGGTGGCGCTTTTTATGGCCAACTTCATAGGCTGTCTTATTGTCATCCCACTGTTAGCGGCTAAAAAGGTAGAACGCACCTCGCATATACCGTTTGGTCCGTTGCTTATAGCAGGGGCGATTGTCACTTGGTTTGTCGGTTGGTATATTCTTGATTGGTACCTTGCAACTCTCGGCATTTAAACAGTAGTGCTTATGCTATAATGGTGGCCAGATGGGCATTCGTATTTCCCCCGGTTTTACAATTATTGAAACGATGCTGTTTTTAGCAGTGACCGGACTTCTTATCATGGGCGTATTAATTGGCACGGGTAACACCCTTAACACGCAAAGGTACCGCGATTCAGTTGAATCATTCAAAAACCTATTGCAATCACAATATGCCGACTTAGGAAGCGTCAGAAATGACCGCTCGAATACCTGGAACTGCGACAGCACCGCCAAGCCAATAGTTGGAGGTACCGTAATTCGTGGTCAAAGTGACTGTGTCATTGTGGGCAAGTATCTGCGCATCGACAAGGGTGATGTTACTATTCATACGGTTCTTGCGCGTAAAACCGGCACAGGCACAGGCACCGACATTCAAAAGCTTGATGCTAATTACGCCTACAACGTTTCGAGCGCCGAAGTAGAAAAGCGTTCAATGGAGTGGGGGGCACAAATTGCTTGGCCGAAAAGTGGTATGGGCGCTCAATCTCCAACAACACCACGCACTTTAGGGATTTTTATTGTTCGTTCACCCGATTCGGGAAGTATTTATACCTTTACGAGTAATAGTGTTCCAGCGGTAGACTCAGTTAATCAGGCCACCTTTACGAGTATCATTGCTGCTGGTACAGGAATTCCTGGGCAAGGTGAGCGCCGGATATGCGTGGTTTCATCAGGCTTGTCGCCTAGTGGCGATATGGCGATAGTGATAGGCGGATATGCTGCCAGCACCAGTGCGATTGAGGTTCAATCGAACGACTTTATGAAAAGCGTAGGAGGGTCGCCACAATGTTAGTCCGAAAGAACCGACGAGCTCAAAAAGGCGATACACTTATTGAAGTTTTGTTTGCAGTTACAGTATTTAGCCTTATTGTGGTGATGGCACTCTCACTCATGAACCAGGGAACAGCTGCCTCGCTCCGATCGCTGCAAATAACTCTTGTGCGTCAGACAATTGATAGCCAGGCTGAAACACTGCGCTTCCTTAATTCATCATACGTTGCCGCGTATCAAACAGGATATGCGCCCAACACAGCCGATGCAACAACCTCTCCTGCTGAAGAGTACTATAAAATTATTCAAGCTATAAAGAGCGATGGTGCAACATCGGTGTCTAAGTATGGCGGTGATGGTCTTACGTGCCAAGTAGCTCCGGCGGGTAGTTTCGTCGTAAATACACGCACGGCTATGTACCAAGAGTACGACGCGTTAAAGATTGCTGCGGCTGATGCGTTCTCAGAGGTGGTGTATGGAGCTGGCAATACGCTCACTGTCAGTAAAGGCCTGTGGATTGAAGCTGTGCGTGCTACGCCAAGCAATAACACCACCTATACAGACTTCCATATCCGTGCCTGTTGGGATGCACCAGGGACACAATTACCAATGAACTTAGGAACGATTGTGAGGCTTTATGAACCAGCATCATAACACCCAAAAACAAACGAGCGGCTTCACGTTAATTGAGCTGATGCTTTCGATGACCTTTGTTGCCGTGCTTCTTATTGCTATTGCCATGACCGTTATTCAAATAGCGACCATCTACAACAGGGGAATGACGCTTAAGGAAGTGAACCAGTCGGCCCGTGACATTTCGGACGATATGCGTCGTACGGTCGCTAATACTGAGGCTTTTGTAGTGAATGTTAATGGGACTGATAGCGCCGACTCTTTTGATATTCCTGCTGCCTCTGGCCCGTCGGGTGCCCTTGCCGGTGGACGACTCTGTACGGGTTCGTACACTTATATATGGAACATTGCAGCAGCCGTTGAAAGAAACGATGCAAACCTCACAAAGAAGTTAAGTTCGGGGGGTACACCGGGCGAGGCGATTAGGTTTATTAAAGTCCCCGATACAGGTAAGAAATACTGCCAAAAGACAAGCGGTGCAGTAGTAAACCGTCACATCGCCTCAACTGATGTGCCACTTATTACCGAGCTACTCACCGCCGGAGATCACAAGCTTGGGATGCAGCGTTTTACGATCTCGACAACTAATTCAGCCTATGATGTTGCGACTGAACAACGTATTTACTCGGTAAATTACGTCATTGGTACCGGTGATACGAGCGCTATGAACAGCACGCAAACAGCTTGTTTGCCGCCAGGTACGGCAAATTCGAACATCACGTATTGTAATGTCCAGTCGTTTAGTATTGTATTAAGAGCAGGGAATGCGGGTAACTAATGAATATGAAATTTACACACACAACGAATAAACAGGCAGGGGCGGTTTCGCTATTCGTCGTTATTTTTGCCATGCTTCTAATAAGTGTTGTGACGGTTGGTTTCCTGCGTATTATGACGAACGACCAGAACCAGGCGGCCGGTAACGATTTGTCTCAAAGCGCCTATGACTCATCGCAGGCGGGTGTCGAAGATGCAAAACGTGCGCTCCTTTGGTATAGCCAAAGCTGTTTGGGGACCGCACCAGCCGCTAACTGCGTTCAATTCGCCTCGAACCTTGATGAGTGCAATGCCTCTATTAGGCTTTCGGGGGTAATAAAGGCGACAGATATTGCCGGCACCGCTGGTGGTACGGGAACCGGTGAAATAAAGGTTCAGCAATCGACTTCGGTGGACGCATCAGGCGCAAGTACTGACAGCGCGCTTGACCAAGCCTATACCTGTGTCACTATGCAACTTAACACTGATGACTATGTTGGTTCGCTCCCTGCTAATCAATCGGTGTTCGTGCCGCTTGTGACAACGGGTAATCCTACGAGCGTTACTATTGAGTGGTTTAGCCGTGAAGACATCTCGAACACTACTGGTTCTGTAAAAACACCATCAACTATGGGGTCTCAGCCACTTCTTCGTCAAGCCGACTGGGAAACTGATCGCCCATCAGTTATGCGCACACAATTTATGCAGGTAGGGAACACCTTTAAACTCACCGATTTTGATGCAACAACGAGTAGCTCAGAGAGCAATGCAAATACACTATTCTTGTACCCCTCAACCTCTGGAGCAACTTCAGTGACCATGACCGATCAAGATATTCGCATGAGCACTTCGGGTAATGCTATTCCTGCAGTTGAAGCAACCACGCCCTATCCAATTAGGTGTACGACGACCGTAGCGGCCGGTGGATATGCTTGTCGGGTTGTCGTGCAACTTCCAACCCCTGTTGGTGGAGGTGATGCAGAGGCCGCCTATCTTCGTCTTACCTCGATGTATGCAGCCAGCCATTTCCGTGTATCACTCAGTGGTGGTTTGCAATTTGAAAACGTGCAGCCAATTGTCGATGCAACTGGTCGTGCAGACGATGTTTTCCGCCGTGTTCAAAGCCGAATTGACCTATACGGTACCGCTTTCCCGTACCCAGATGGAGCCGTTGATGTGATGGGTGACTTTTGTAAAGACTTTGGCGTAACCGATACCGAGTATATTGCCGGTAG
>CAMPIW010000047.1 GCA_946886635.1 uncultured Candidatus Saccharibacteria bacterium
ACGTATAACAGCCTTGTTACGCTACGAATCCGTGTTGATGAAGCCTGGAGCGATATTAATGTTCAATTGAAGCGTCGTCTCGACCTAATTCCTAACCTTGTAGATACGGTTAAGGGATACGCAAAGCACGAATCTGGTGTATTTGAAGCTGTTACTGAAGCTCGTGCGAATGTTATTAACGCCAATGGTGTTAAAGATACCGCCGCAGCCGAAAACCAATTTGAAGGCGCGCTAAAAAGCCTTTTCGCAGTAGCTGAAGCTTACCCAGACCTCAAAGCAAACGAAAACTTCGTAGAGTTACAACGCGAACTTGTTGATACTGAAGATAAAATTCAAGGTTCACGCCGATTCTATAACTCTGGCGTTACGAGTCTTAATACTAAAATCCAAACATTCCCAGCAAATATCGTTGCAGGTATGTTCGGCTTTAAGAACCGTGACTTCTTCGATGTTGAAGAAACCGAACGCGAAGCAGCTAACAAGCCAGTAGACGTAAAGTTTTAGTAAAGGTATCCGCTCTATATGTACAAAGCGATTGCTGCCAACAAGCGCAACACCGTTCTTATTATGGCGGTGTTCGTTGGCTTAATTACCGCAATAGGGTATGCCGTAAGTTATTTTTATGGCAACACTTCAATAACATTTTGGATACTGGGAGGTGCAATACTGTACGCACTTATTCAGTATTTTGCGGCCGGTAAATTAGCGGTGGCGATGACTGGTGCTACGCAAATCGAGAAAAGGGATAACCCACGGCTGTATCGAACGGTCGAAAACTTATCAATTACCCTCGGTATGCCAATGCCAAAAGTGTATATAATTAACGATCCGGCGCCAAATGCGTTTGCGACCGGACGTGACCCAAAACACGCAATTGTTGCAGCTACAACTGGGCTCCTTGATATTATGGAAGACCGTGAGCTCGATGCAGTAATGGCGCATGAAATGGGTCACGTTCAAAACTACGATATTCGCGTCAGTATGATTGCCTTCGGGTTGGTAAGCGCAATCGGTATTCTTTCAGATATTGTTCTCCATATGCTGTTTTTTGGTGGCAACAGGCGTGAAGGTAACATGCATCCGGCCGTTTTAATTGTAGGTATTATCGTGATTATTTTGGCACCAATTATCGCAACAATAGTGCAGATGGCAATTAGTCGACAGCGCGAGTATTTAGCCGACGCAACGGGCGCTATGACTACACGCGACTCGTCTGGCATGGCGAGTGCATTACAAAAACTTCTTACCTACGGTAAGCCAATGCAAAAACAAAGTTCTGCAACAGCGCAATTGTTTATTAGTAATCCACTTAAATCAGGATTTTTCGCAAAACTTTTCAGTTCACACCCGCCACTTGAAGAACGTATTAAAAGGCTAAACGAAAATGCCGACCAATTCTAAAAAAGTCAGCAAAAAAAACTGGTTTAACAAAACTTTTACTGAGCAAAAAAAGCGAATCGATGCATTTATGGCTCGCCGGCCGCACCGCAGTTTTCGTTTAACGCGTCGTCGTGACTATGTTCGTCCGCTTGATTTGCCAGGAAATATCTCTTTCACTCATCACGTAACACAGATATTGTGGCAGTATAAAAAAATATTCGGGCTTTTGGTAGTTGTGTATATAGTATTGTTTGCCGTGCTGGTTGGTGTTCAGTCGCAAGATACCTACGCGGCTTTAAGCGGTACATTAAAAGAGGCGAGTACCGAAGCTTTTAATGGTGATATTGGTGCATTTGGCCAGGCTGGTATTTTGTTTTTATCAATCATGACATCGGGTGTAGTAACTGGCTTGACTGAAGCGCAACAAGTTTTTAGCGTTATCATTTTTCTACTAATATGGCTGGCGACCGTTTGGCTACTACGTAATTTATTGGCGGGTCATAAAGTAAAACTGCGCGATGGCCTTTATAACTCGGGTGGTCCAATTTTTGCGACACTTACAATACTCGTGGTGATACTCATTCAGCTCATACCTGTTGGAGTGGCGATAGTTGCCTATAGTGCTGCTGCGGGAACCGGATTATTGACGGGTGGGGGTGCGCCAGCGATGCTATTTTGGATCGGCGCGGGGCTTCTGGCGATTCTTTCGCTTTTTTGGATTACAAGCAGTCTTTTTGCAATGATAATTATTACGCTACCGGGTATGTACCCACTTGAAGCCCTAAGAACCGCAGGCGATATTGTGCTTGGGCGTCGAATAAAAATACTTTTTCGCTGGGTGTGGATGCTGTTTGTTGTAGGTGTATTTTGGGCGGTTGTTCTTATCCCAATAATACTGCTTGATATGGGTGTAAAATCGCTTTGGCCCGCTATTCAGTGGCTTCCAATCGTGCCTGTATCCATGGTAGTGATAGCAGCAGGGACGGCAGTGTGGATAGCGGCCTACATTTACTTACTGTATCGAAAGGTAGTTGATTATGTCCCAGAAGTATAATCCAGCAGAGCGGGCGAGTGAGCTTAGAAAATTACTTTCTACGTATAGTTACGAATATCATGTTTTAGATGCAGCTTCGGTAAGTGATGCTGTGTACGACAGCCTTATGGCAGAATTAAAAGCAATCGAGGCAGATACTCCATCGCTTATTACAAGTGACAGCCCGACGCAGCGGGTCGGTAATGAATTACTTGGTGGCTTTAAAAAAGTCCAACACCGCAGCCGAATGCTGAGTTTAAACGATGTATTTGACGCATCCGAAGTTGAGGCGTGGGTTGTTCGTATGAATAAACTTTTGCCGACTACGAAACATGAGTTTTTTGCTGATATAAAAATGGATGGTTTGGCCTGTGCACTTATTTACGAAGATGGTGTTTTGGTTCAAGCGGTTACTCGTGGTGACAGTTTTATTGGTGAAGACGTAACTAATAATGTCCGAACGATAGCAAATGTGCCACTTCGCTTGCGTGCAGAAGACGCAGCTTCAACTGAAGATGATTCGTTGAAACAATTACTTCAAGGACGAACCGAAATTCGTGGCGAAATTGTCATGTTGAAAAAAGACTTCGAAGCGTTAAACGAAAAGCAGCGACTTGCCGGAAAGCCCCTTTTCGCTAATCCTCGGAACCTTGCGGCGGGTACAATTCGCCAGCTCGATCCAAAGCTTGTTGCCAAGCGTCCGCTTACTTTTATTGCCTACGACCTTATTCGCGACGACCCTAGTGATGTGCCAACTAATATGAAGGCTTATGAATTCCTCACCCAGCTGGGTCTGCGGCGTAACCAGCAAGCTCGCGTGTTCGAGTCGGTTACCGAAGTGATGGAGTTTGTGAATACCTGGGATATAAAACGACACGATCTGCCATTTAACACAGATGGGCTGGTTGTAAAAGTAAATGACCGTGCTTTATTTGCAAGACTTGGTGTAGTTGGCAAGCAGCCACGTGCGGCTGTTGCCTATAAATATGCGGCTGAACAGGCAACAACAATCGTTAAAGATATTGTGATAAGTATTGGGCGCACTGGTGCTGCGACACCCGTGGCGGTGTTTGATGCGGTTCAGGTTGCCGGGACGACCGTCAAGCATGCCAGTCTTCATAATGCCGATGAAATCACTCGAAAGGATATTCGTATTGGCGATACGGTCATTATTTTTAAGGCCGGCGATATTATTCCGCAGGTCGAAAGTGTTGTGCTAGAGCTTCGCCCAAAAGGTGCTAAAGCATTTAATTACGAAGAAGCGCTTGCCGCGCAGTATCCTGAACTCGATTTTGAGCGACGGGGTGACGATGTTGTGTATAGAGTAAAGGGCAGTTCAGGTGATTTAATTTTAAAACGTTCGCTCGAATATTATGCAAGTAAGGGCGCACTTGATATTGATACGTTGGGTGAAAAAAATGTCGTTGCACTGGTTGATGCCAAGCTTGTAAGCGATATTGCTGATATTTATACGATTTCTGTTGACGATTTATTAAAATTAGAGCGATTTGGAGATATTTCTGCGAAAAAATTGGTTGATGCGATTCAAGATAAAAAGAACCCTCCACTTGAGAAATTTATATTGGGGTTAGGCATTCGACACGTGGGAAGTCAAACGGCAATCGACCTTGCTGACGCGTTCGAATCGATTGAAGCTTTGGCCGCTGCAACAATTGAACAGCTTGAAGGTGTAGACGGTATAGGCAAGGTGGTAGCCGAATCTATTTTGGCCTGGTTTAGTGATGAAGATAACGAAGCCTTACTTGAGAAGTTTAAAACACTTGGCGTCGTGCCTATATACAATAAAAAAACTGGGGCGCTGAGCGGTAAAAATTTTGTTGTAACAGGTACGTTGGAATCGCTTTCGCGCGATGAGGCGGCTGATCTTGTGCGTTCTCATGGAGGCGCGTTTCAACCTTCTGTTACAAAAGACACGGATTATTTGGTGGCGGGTGGCAAAGTAGGTGCCAGCAAGCTTGCAAAGGCGCAGTCGTACGGAACGGCTATTATCAACGAAGCAGAGTTCTTAAAGTTGCTCGGACGATAGTTTTTATAAATAGCATAGTTCAAATAAAATAACCACCATATCAGGAGCTTAATTTATTTAGCTTGTAA
>CAMPIW010000048.1 GCA_946886635.1 uncultured Candidatus Saccharibacteria bacterium
TTGCCGTACCAGCGGTTGCAACGACTTGCGTCACGCCAGCTTGGTGACTACTTACTACATCGAGGTTACCCTCAACAATAACTGAATAATCACTTTTGCGAATTGATTCTTTTGCCTGACTTAAGCCAAATACGTGGCGACCCTTGTTGTATAAAGGTGTTTCAGGCGTATTAAGATATTTTGGTGCATTTGGTTCATCGACAATAATGCGGCCGGTGAAGCCTATTACTTTTCCTGCCGGGTCCATAAGCGGCACCATCATGCGGCCCCGAAAGAGGTCGCCACCATAACGATTTGTAAGCCCACCTACTGACAGCTCTTGTTTCGTAAACCCTTTTCGCAATAAAAACTGTACGAGCGCATCGCCCGAGTCGGGGGCGTATCCAATTTGAAATGTTTGAACGATATCTTTGCTTAACCCGCGCTTTTTAAAGACGTACTCGAGCGCGCGGTTGTTTTGGAGTAAACTTTGCTGATAATAGCGAGCTGCAAGCTGGTACGCTTCAAGGAGGCGCCGTTTTTGCTTTGCAATTTCTTGACTCCCCTTTGAGCTGTACACCGAAAGATCGACACCGGCACGCTGGGCTAACAGTTCAAGCGCTTCACGAAAATCGAGACCCTCAACCTCCATAATAAAGCTAAAGATATCGCCGCCTTTATTCGAAGAGAAATCATGCCAAATATTTTTTTCGGGACTCACATAAAAACTCGGCGTTCGTTCACCGGTAAATGGGCTCAACCCCTTGAAATTGCGCCCAGCACGCTTAAGTTGAACGTATTCACCAACAACGTCTTCGATATTGAGCCGCGAACGTACTTCTTCTTTGGCATCCTGCATATCTAGATTATAGCACTCTTTACCTCTGTTATTGATTATGCTTAAATGGGGACATGAATCCGAACAACGGACAAACCCCACTTGATTACCTAAACCAGATTGCACCCCCGCCCCATAAGAGGCCAGTATTCGCGTTAAATCTTCGTACTATATTGCTTGGTGCAGTTGCAGTAATTATTCTCGTTATCGTTATCGCAATTATCAGCGGAATCGTTACAAGTAGTGCAAAAGAACCGTGGCAACGCTTTTCTGCTCGTCTTAACGTGACAACGGCGGTTGTCGATGGGGCTACTTCTCATATTAAGAACTCGCAACTTCGTTCTATTAATAGCGACTTAAAATTGTACCTTACAAATACAAAGCGTGACCTCGCAGATCCCCTGGCGGCGCTTGATATCAATACTGCTAAACTACCGGCATCTATTGTTGCAGAAGAACAAGGGACCGGAATTACCCAGCGCCTTGAAGATGGTCGCTTAAATGCAAAATACGACAGCACGTATGCACGCGAAATGACGTACCAGCTTGCGACAATTCTTTCGCTGCTTCAAAAGCTTTATGCGAGCAACGTAGGCCCCCAAACGAAAGAATCGCTGCAAACGGCCTACGACAACCTTTTACCCACCTATAATTCGGTGTCAGAGTTCACTACGACAAACGAATAGCTTATTTTTCTGTAACAAGGCGATAACTAAGGCGAACAAGATCGTTAAAATCTTCGTCACTCATTTGGCCTGAACAAATAATGGTGTTCCAGTGCTTTTTATTTAGGTGGTAGCCGGGCAAGACGGTTTCATACTTTTCACGAAGGCTTTCGGCAAGAATTGGGTCGCACTTTAGGCTGACGCGCAGTGGTTTGCTGCCGTTATCGATAAGGGCGAACATCTTGCTGTCGCCGCTTTCTTTATCACCAACTTTATAAACACTGGTACTTTCACCAAAAGGAAAATCGAGCCAGGTGTTTGGAAAGCTAAGTATATAATCTTCAAGTTCTTTATGTGTCATGGCTTTATTCTACAGGCTTGACTGAGGTAACTGCAACTGGCTCATAGTTTGAGACCAATTAAGGCGCTGTAAAATAGACGCCTGTTCGGCCTCGGTGGCTGGTTTTGTTATTTTATCGGCGCTATTCGTTCCTACTACACCAAATTCATACTTTATTGGTAATTCACTAAGGTTCTCAGCGGTGGCAGTAGCAAGACAAGTATCTTTAAATGTAACGCACGTTTCGCCTAGCGTTAGCCATTTTGAAAGTAGATCGCTTTCCGCATCCGCTGTACTCATTACAACTCTTATCGCAGCGGATCGTGTCACCTCTTTATTGGCTTGTTGGTCGAAAATAAAGTTACCCATTGAATAAACGATCAACTTGCCTTTATACGATTCGGTCGATTGTATCCAGTGCGGGTGGTTTCCAAGTACCATATCTGCCCCAGCATCAATCATGGCGCGATAGGTTGTTTGGCGTATAGAATCGGGGGCGGTTTGATACTCGGCACCCATGTGTGGCATGGCGATGACGGGCATCAAATCGGCATATTTTTCAATTTGGGCAATCGACTCGGCTGGAGGAATTTTAAATACGCCGTGGTAGCCGCACAGTGCGATAGGGAGCTTTTGATGCTTGGTTGTGTCGTCGCTATACGTCACCGTTACAGGGAGTGCGACAACCTCGCAGGCATCATCGAGTACTTCTGGGTCGTAGTGGCCAAAATATTGAATACCATTTTCATCAAGGTGTTCTTTAGTTTCGGCATATCCATTGACTCCCCTATTATCAGTGTGGTTGTTGGCAAGAGACACAATACTAAACCACTTAGCGGCATTTGGCAGATACTCGGGCGAGCAGTTAAACGAAAGCGTGGTATCTTCTTGAATAGATGTTTGGCTGAAGCCGGCTACCGTTGGGCACTCGAGATTTGCAATCCAGGCGTCGTACGAATCACGGTCAAATTCAGCTAGGCGTGAAAACGGATACCCGGTTTTAAGCGGGCTCGCCATTGACCAGTCGTTTACATACCGACCCCAATACACGTCGCCCAAAAATAACGTGTTAGCCTGCACGCTCATTGGTTTAGGCGCTTGCTTTGCGGTTTGTTGCGATGAATTTTTGTCGGCAAGCTGAGGTTTAGGAATTATAAAATAATAAGCAATCGCAAGGAGGAGTACACACACCGCGATTAGTCCAGCGAGCCACCATTTTTTGGTTTTGCTTTTCGCTAATTTCATAAGCTTATTGTAGCACCCTAGATTTTTTTAAACTTGGTCATATAGTAGCGAAGTTCTTCAATACTGCCACGAATATCATCAAGCGCACGGTGGGCCTCACGTTTTGAATATTTCTTTTTAAAGCGACCTTCAAAAACGACTTTCCAGGCAGAAACATCAAGCATTCGATAGTGAAGACGCGCATTCAGACGCGGCCATTCATGTTCAATAAAACGACGATCCATATGAATAGAGTTGCCCGCCAAAATAACTGGCGTATCTTTTTCAAAGTGTTCATCTACAAAGGCGAGTAATTCATTTTCGATAGAGCGCCCCGAGCGTCCACTTTCAAGGTTTTGCTTAATAAGCGCGTCGCGGGTTTCGGGTACGCTTTCCCAAAAAGGCGCGGCTGGCCCTTTAAAAATACGTCGCTCAACGAGACGCGGACCTACTTTTATGGCTGCTTCGTAGGTGGCACTTTCTTTGAAATCCCAATCGGTAATAATCGCACCAACTTCGAGGATGCGATCTTCGATTGGATCAAGACCGGTCATCTCAAGATCGATCCAAAGGATGTTTTTCTGCATTTTATTGCGTTGCTTTTTGTCCACTATTTCTTCTTATCTAATCGGTCAAATTTAAATACGTGGATGATCCAATAAATAACCAGGGCGGTTGCAATAAGGGTGATGGCTGACGAAAGTGCTGCACCCCACGCAAAATCGGCAGTTCGTCCAAATAATTCTACGTGCCAAGTTGCAGTGGCGAGTCTATCGCCCGAGCCAACGATAAACTGAACAATTGGGTTAATAAACCCTTCAACAAGCTTGCGAACGGTGTCACCGGCTGCAGCACCTATAGCAAGACCTACCGCAAGGCCAATAACGCCTTGTGTGCGGATAAAGTCGAGGAACCCGCCCACCGAACCCTTTACATGACCAGCGCCACGCGAGGCAACACTCTTTGCTTTTGAGGGGGTTTTTTTATTGTTTTCTGCAGTACTCTTCTTTGTCTTTGATGATTGAGCATTTTTTTGACGTGTTGCCATATGAAACTCCTTTATTCCCACACTTTTGAATTAGTATAGCATTTTGAAAACCGAGTGGTTACATTTGCGAGGGAACTTCAATTCCGATAAGGTTAAGGCCGTGAGAAAATACCTGCGATGCTTTCGCAAGAACGCCAAGGCGAGCTTCACGTACTGTACCTTCAACATCACTCATAGCAACTGGCGTCGCTTCATAATAGCGGTTAAGTTCGCGAGCAAGTTCGTAAAGATAGCTTGCTATTTTATGTGGCTCTAATTCATTTGCCGCTCGGCGAACGGTTTCGGGATATTCGAGGAGTTTTGCAATGACATCCTTTTCAGCAGTGTAGTCATATTCCTCGACGAGACCTTCACCCTGCCCGTTTTCACGCAAAATTTTATTCACACGAACCGCAGCGTATTGAACATACGGGCCACTTACGCCTGTC
>CAMPIW010000049.1 GCA_946886635.1 uncultured Candidatus Saccharibacteria bacterium
GTATTAAAAGGAGCAATATCCAGAGGTTTACTTGGCTTAACAGCCCCCAGGCCTCAACAATTTCCGGCCACGCAGCAATGACCACCACGACCAAAAGAACCATCGTGATAATCGTTAGCCATCCCCGGAACGAAAATTTCATTCTTTTATTATATATGTAAGGTGTAATAATTAATACCACTGCTATAATAGGGGTATGTATATTGCACTTTTAGGCCGTCAACCCGAACTTTCTATCGCCGAACTCGAGCGAGTATTCCCCCGCGTAAGCTGGTATAGCTCTCAAACAGCCCTGGTTGATGCCAAACAAAATTTTGATGTTCAACGACTCGGTGGCACCCAGAAAGCCGGACATGTCGCGTTTGAGCTTCAAAGCAGCGACTGGCGACGCGTGAGCGACGCTATCGTTCGCCACTACAGCAAGGCCTGGGCAAAGGCCGAGGGCAAAATCACCCTTGGTTTGAGCGTGTATGACATGACTGTATCGCCGCGTGAAGTACAAAAGGTTGGCTTACTTCTTAAAAGCAAGCTAAAAAAAGACGGCGTTAGTCTGCGCCTGGTGCCCAACCAAGAACAAGCGCTTAGTTCGGCAACCTCTCACCATAACAAGCTGGGTTTGTCATCTAATAAAGTTGAGCTCATTATTGTTCGTGGAAAAACTTCGGTAATGGTAGCCGAAAGCATCGGAACGCAAAATATTACTGCATTAGCGGCTCGTGACCAAGGACGTCCTCGCCGCGACGCGTTCGTGGGTATGCTTCCACCAAAACTCGCACTTATGATGATTAACCTTGCGGTTGGTAAAAATAACACCTCGCCTCAACGTATTCTTGACCCGTTTTGTGGAACCGGCGTGCTTTTGCAAGAAGCCGCGCTTTTAGGTAATCCCGTGTATGGCACCGATCTTGCCGAAAAAATGATTCGTTTTTCGCGCGACAATCTTAACTGGCTCCAAGACACCTATAAGCTTCCTGTAGACTGGTATCTCCACGAAGGCGACGCTATGGACACCAAGTGGCAAGCACCTATTAATGCCGTTGCGAGCGAGGCATACCTGGGGCAACCTTTTAGCGCACCGCCTTCATCCTCTAAACTCACCGAAGTTCGTGGCAACTGTAACCACATTATTAGTGCGTTTCTTAAAAATATTGCCAGTCAACTTGAACCAGGCACACCACTCGTTTTAGCTGTCCCCGCCTGGAACGATGGTCATGACAACTTCACCCGCCTACCGCTTGTAAATAAAGTTGAAGATTTCGGGTTTGAACGCATGACGCTCGATACCGTTACTACTGAGCGACTCATCTACTTCAGGCCCGACCAAGTGGTTGGCCGCGACCTACTACTTTTAGTTAAGAAATAATTCTGAAGAAAACTTGAACAGCCAAAGCTGTTACTAGAAATGTCGCTATAGTACCGACTATGAGTTGCTCTTTCGTGTATCGATTTAGCTTTGGCATAGAGCCCCCCTTTTTTTCCGTCGATAGTGATAGTTATGTATATAGCTTTTTGTAGCCTTTCGACAGAAATCACAGAACCCGCCGCTAGGCGGACCGTGAGGCCCCACAAAAGTTTCCTAGTGTGACGCGTTAACGAACCTGAACGACGGGATCAGTGTTGTTAACGCGATTTTCAACCATATCTCTTGCCTGCTTTTGCACACTGGAGGGTTAGGTTGTTTTTGCCAAATTGTATCGATGAGACGCTGTCTTATCACCCCTGATTGTAGCACACCAATTCTTAAATAATCTCGAATTCTACCCCTAAAAACAGCACGTTCTAGGGTTAGGATGGATTACTCTTATTTTCAGACGGCTTCGCGCCGGGTTCAGATGGGGCCTCTGCGCCCATCTTCACTCGGGCTGCAGGGGTCGTGAAAATAAGAGTAATCCATCCTAACCCCTTGACGTACCCCTCTTTTTTTAGTACAATTGAACAGATTGATTAAGCCCCATTAAGACAACAAGGCTTATAAGGAGTAAATAAAGTATGTCACACGTTAAAGCAGGTGGTTCAAGTAAAAACATCCACAACAACGCCGGCGCCCGCCTTGGCGTGAAGCGCTTTGGTGGCCAAAAAGTGAACACTGGCGAAGTATTAGTACGCCAAACTGGTAGCACAAAAGTTGCCGGCCCAGGTACTTTCCTAAGCAAGAACTACACTATTCACGCCGCACAAGATGGTGTTGTAAGTTTCAAAAAGGTCAAAAAAGGCAGCTTTACTGGCCGAACTCACGTTCGTACCCAAGTTATTGTTTCGTAATCACCTTGATTACTCGCAATTAAAATAACCTCCATCTCGGAGGTTATTTCTTTATATGGTTCTTAATGCCACTTTGTTGTGCCGCTTAGTTGCGCAACTTTTTTGGCATTCTCGCCAGCATCTTTTTTAGCGTTAGCAATCTGGTTTGCTAGTTCATCAGCTTCTTGCGAGCCAGGTGTTACCAACCGATGCTGTGCATATAACTCTTGAAGATCCGCTTTACCCTCTCGAGCAAAACGCTCATACATTTGCAGCTCTGTCTCTTCAGAGACTTCCTCTTGCGCCTGTACTGGCGTTTCTTCAATAAAACTGGCAGCCGCACGACGCGCCTCTGCCATCGGCTCTTCAACGCCTGCTGCGTTCAACTCAACCTCACCCATTTCTTGAATATTTTCTGGCGATAATAGTTCGGCGCGGTTTTGTTCCGCGTTATAAGCCTCAACTTGGAATCGCAATAATTGATCAAAATTTTTACTCGTTGCAGGATTTTCCATCAGTAATCTAAATGACGCGCGTAGACCATCTTTGCCCGGGATATATAAATACGGATTTGTTTCAAGACGCGCCTCCACCGGCCTATCCAGGTCAGTCAAGAAATCCTCCCATTGAATTATTAATGTCTCGCGGTCATAGGTACCCGCTGAACCGGTAATTTCGCCATTATCGGCATCGTGAAGAACTTTATCGATATACGCTTCAATAACTTTAAAGTTTTCAGTTGTTTCTTCGTGACTCTTCGCGGCCTCTGCAATAACGGCCTTAGCCTCACCGACATACGGCTTCTCTTCTTGTACTTCTGGCGAATTGTTTTGTGTTTCTGGTGACATATTTTCTTTGTTTGTTTTTATAAGTAGCGTATCGTTGTTACGATGTTTGCTGAGCTACGCCAAGGTGGTGCCGAACTCGGTCGATAACATCGCCAATAACGACCTGTGATTTCACAAGGTAATCGTCAACACCAAGTGATTCGGCGCGTTCTTTGTCTTTTGGCTGGCTTAGCGCGGTAAGCATAATAACGTGAATGTTGGCCGTTTCAGGAGTGTTACGAAGGATATCAAGTACATCAAAGCCACTTATTTTTGGCATCATCGCATCGAGCAACACAAGGTCTGGTTTAAATTTTGTTGCTTCAGCGAGTGCATCCTCACCATTAGCTACCCAAAACGTTTCAAACCCTTCAATATCAAGGCGCGATTTATACACGTTTGCTAGCGCTTCGTCATCTTCTACAAGAAGGATTTTCTTTTTGTTGTTCATATATGTTGTATTGTACTATGCACCCCTCAGAAGCACAAGCTAGAAGGACGCTATCGCCGCGTTAAGTTGCGGGTCACGACCGGCGTCAATGTCCTCAGGGCTACGGTCTATCGTAATATCAGGGGTAATACCCTTTTCAGAAATAGTCGCTCCTGAAGGTGTATACCAGCGCGCAATCGTTACCTTTAAGGTAGCGCCGCCACTAAGGTTTACCAACTTCTGCACACTTCCCTTTCCAAATGACGTTTCACCCATAATAGTTGCAACCTTATGGTCACGTAGTGCGCCCGCCACAATTTCGCTCGCGCTGGCACTACTTTCGTTTACAAGTACGACAGTTTTTACGCCATTCAAAATAGGATTGCCGGTTGATTTTAGCTCATCGGTTACCTTACCCCCACTTCGCTCGGTTGTCACAAGCTTATTGTCGAGCCAAATACCAGCAACTGCTTGTGCAGCCGTCACGTACCCACCACCATTGCCACGAAGATCAAGTACCACGCCCTTTACGCCCTGTTTCTTGAAATCCTTAGCTACGGTTCGCGCGAGGCTTCCTGTGTTGTCGTCAAAACGCGTGATTGTAAGAATACCCACGCCGTCTTTAACTTCACCATACGCGCTTGGATTATTCACCTGCTGCCGTGTAATATTAAATTCTTTCTCGACGCCACCGCGAATAACCGTTAACTTAACCGTCGTCCCTTCTTCACCGCGAATTTTTTCAACAACATCGTTAAGCGTCATGTCTTCGGTGCTTTCACCATTTATCTCAATAATACTGTCATCTGCGGCCACACCGGCTTTTTCAGCCGGGTTATCAAGTAAAACACGAACAACTGTCGGTATGTCACTGTCACCGCGCATTGCAATCTCTATACCAACACCGCCGCCAATATTGCCCGTTAATGCGTCGTCGAAGCT
>CAMPIW010000050.1 GCA_946886635.1 uncultured Candidatus Saccharibacteria bacterium
AGTGGTTGGTCGTGAATTGAGGATTCAATCCAAGAACTGTACTTATCGACAGTCAGTGGCCATTCTTCCCACCCTCGGTTGCTGAAACGGAAAGCGAGGTCGTCGGATAGCTTGTAGTTTTTCAGTAGCAATGAGATATCTTTTGTACCTTCTGGACGATACACAAAGTTTGGGCTCCTCCAGCCAAGAACTGGATCCCATCCTTCAGCTAAGATACCTTTAAAACCGTATTCGTCGGCCCATTGTGCTAATTCGTCGTTGTAAGCGAGTTCGGTGTTACGGAAAACACTTGTTTCAACGCCAAATATTTCACGGATTTTAGATTTGTGCGCTTCAACCTGACGTACAAATTCTTCACGGCTATAGAAGAAGGCGAGTGAGTGATAGTACGTTTCAGAGACGATTTCAACTTGGCCGGTAGCAACAAGACGCTGAAAGCTTTCGATGACATCGGGCGCCCATGCTAACGCTTGGTCGATGAATGTACCAGAAATACTAAGCGATACCTTAAACTCAGGGTGTTCTTTAAGCATTTTCTCGAGAAGTGCGTTCATTGGTCGGTACGACTTTTCGGCAACTTTATTAAGGATCTTTTGATTATTTTGATCGCTCATAGGGTCGGGAGCGTTGAAGTAGTTGTGATCAATTGAAGTATCGAACACAGAATAATCGCGCACTCGATACGGTTGGTGCACATGGAGATATAGGGTTATGCCGCGCTTGCTCATGCGAATACCCCTCTCGGTCCTATTTGAGGTCGTACGTGGCTGTACATGTCGACACATTGTTTTGCGACGTCGTGCCATGAAATACGTGCGTATTCTTTGGTGACGTTTTTACGAAGTGATTCTTTAAGTGCCGGCGAGGTCGCAATACCCACAAGTTGGTCGGCGAGGCGGTCGGTATCCCAAAAATCGTAACGAAAAATACTGTGCAGTACTTCACCAACACCTGATTGGTTGGTAATAATAAGAGCATTATCGTGATGTGCTGCTTCAAGCGCCGTGAGGCCAAACGGTTCGCTAATAGAGCTCAGTACGAATACGTCAGAGGCACTGTAAGCATCGCGCCATTGTTTTCCGCGTACAAACCCAGTAATAAATACCTTATCGGCAATACCAAGGTCAGCTGCAAGGCTAATAAGTTCGTCGCGCTGTTCGCCGTCGCCCGCTAAAAGAAGCACCATTCGATCGTATTTTTCAATTGCTTTTGCCATTGCGCGCACCAAGTTGCCAAGGCCTTTTTGGATAGTAAGGCGCGTTACGGCGCTTACTACGGTGTAGCCTTCGGCTTTTAAGCCTTCGAGGTAGCGGTAGGTACGTTGGTCGTATTCGTAATTCTGGTCGAAGCTAAAGGTATCGATAGCGTTATAGACAACTTCAACCTTATCGGCTGGAATACCGTACTTTTCAACAATAATTTGTTTGGTGATAGCGCTCACGGCAATAATACGATCGGCCATAATAAGCCCTTGGTATTCAATTTCATGAACAATTGGGTTGCCTTGGTTACCACCAGAACGGTCAAATTCGGTAGCGTGAACATGCACAATGAGCGGCTTGTCGGTAAGTTCTTTGGCGCGCATACCCGCTTCCATAGTGAGCCAGTCGTGGGCATGAATGGCGTCGAAATCGTTTTTAGATACATATTCTTCGACGAAATGACCATACTGAGCTTGAATGTCGCGGATAGTATGCAGTTTGCCGGAAGGGCTTTTTGCAGTAGCTTCGGTTAAAAAGGCACTGTCGTACGCTCCCATACCAAACTTATGAAGGGGTGAAAGTTTAGTTGCGCTATGGATGTTCATGAAGTTAATTTCTTCATGCTTAGCCGAATAGGGAACGACGAAGTCAATTGAAGTGCCTTGCGCAGCAATTGCTTTCGAAAGATGAAAGCACGCAACTCCCAAACCACCACTATTGTGTGGTGGGAGTTCCCATCCCAGCATTAATATTTTCATAACACCCTTATACGAGTTGCATTATGTAGCTCGTCGTCAGCTCCTTTTATTTTGGCCTGCTTTGTTGAGTATGATTATAGTTCTAAGCTTATGCTTTTACAACAGTTCTTAAGCTTATTATTTTGTAATGTTGCTTTTTCTTCCACAGGTGCCATTTTTATCTTAGAAAAACTAGGGTATACTGCTTATGTATGTTGCAGTATTACGCAAAGAAATCTTTTAACGAAGAGCCGCAGCTTATTAAAGACGCTCCTATGGACCGCGCATGGGTGTACGGGTCTAATGTTACCAATGATGAGCTTCGCAAGCTTTCTGAGCTCTATTCGCTTGACAGCGGTATATTAAAAGACGTTCGAGATACAAGTGAGCTTCCTCGTGCTGAGTACAGCCAGGGGCTTCTGTATGTGTTTATTAGAGCGCCGCACCAGGCCTCAAAGGGTAACTTGGTGACTGTACCATTCCTTGCGGTCTTAAAGGGCTCACTTTTGATTACTGTGTCGAAAAAAGAGTACGTTCGGCCAACCGAGCTGTTCGAACAAACAAAAGTTGACATGAAAAGTGTAAAACATGTGTTTTTACAGCTCACGAGCCATATTATTGGCCAGTATGAAACGTATATTCATGCTACCGGTAATAATATCCATAGCACTGAACTTCGTTTGCGCACGCACGACGTAGATAATAAAGATTTTATTAACTTTGTGTCAGTTGAACACGACTTGAATGAATATCACACCAACCTGACTGCTTTACAGGCGCTTCTTAACCGTCTTTTCGAAAACCGCCATGCTATTTTTAGCGAAAAAGATTGTGAGTTTATCGACGACATGATACTTCATGTTAATCAGCTGTTAGTTGCGACTAATAGCCATCGAAGCACGATTGATAGCATCCGTAACGCTTACACAACGATTAGTAACAACACCTTAAACCAACGAATGAAGAAGTTAACGCTATTAACGCTTTTGGTAGCGCTTCCGAATGTATTTTTTGGTATGTATGGCATGAACGTTATATTGCCGTTTGCCGATCAGCAATGGGCATACGCGGCTATCGTGGCAGTAAGCATCGCGATCATTCTAATTATCACACTCTTTATTCGTAAAACTCGCTTCTAATCACTAGAAGCCATCTACTAATCACCAATTACAAAAGCTTATCAACATCAGTAATGTCGTGCGCGCGCCAAATTGGAAGCGCGTCGCGAAGGGGAAGAAGCTGACAGTATCCATACAGCTCCATCCAGCGCCGGACCAAGCTGCCGCTTCGGCCAGAAACATAGAACCCAAACCACTCAACATAGCCCCACTTTTCACCAATTGGAATGCCAATAGGTACCGATTGTGGCCGATAGCCGCTTTGCGGACGTTTAGTGGCAACACGGGCAATATTTTTTGCCACATGGGTAGCTTGCCGCATGGCTGGCCATGCCAAGTCGCGCTGCATAGTAGTGTTGTCGCCAATAACGTAGACATTATCGAATGCCTCAAGGTAGGGATTAACCTTCACGTAGCCCTTTTTTGACAGCTCGAAGTAGCCTTTATTTGTCTTATAAAACGGGTTGTTTGCAACACCCGAAGTCCACAGCGCTGTAGTAGTAGCGTGGAGTTTACCTTCAATGGTGATTTTATTGTCATCAAGAGCAGTTACGGTATGGTTAAGGAGTATTTTAATTCCTTGTTTTTTTAGTTGCTCGTGCACTTTACGACCAGCTGTTTTTGACATATGAGGAAGAACGCGAGACGCAGATTCTACGATGGTTACTTTAGGCCGTGCATTTTTTAAACGGTACAAGTCTTTAATTGTTTTAAGATACTCGTTGAGTGCACTGGCCATTTCGACACCGGTAATGCCGGCCCCAATAACAAAGTATTCTTTATCAAGTTTTTGCTCGACCACTTCATTATGAATGTGTTCGTGAAACTCGAGTACTTCTTCGAGCGTATTGACTCCATAGGCGTGCGACTGAGCACCTTTAATGCCAAAGAATGTCGTTACCGACCCCATGGCTAGTACGAGCTTATCGTAATGATAATCTTTCTTTTTACCACTTACTAACTTGCGGTGAGGATCGAATCCATTAATACGGTCTTCAATAATTTCAACATTTGGGTGCTTAGCAAAGATAACATTTAAAGGAATGACCGATTCTTCAATACTTTTACCCGTTGCCGTGGCATATAAAGTGGCATGATGAAGGAAATACGAACGATCGGAAATAAGCGTCACCTTACCAATTTGGCGCTTACTAAGTTCTAGCGCAGCTTTTACCCCGCCAAAACCGCCGCCCACAACTACTACATGCATATCGTTTCCTTATTAAAACTAGTTATGCTTATGGTATCAGATACAAAAGCAATAAGTAAAGCGGGTAAAGGGTGCAAATATCCGTTCGTATCTGGTATACTATACGAGCTTAGGGGCATAGTACAACGGTTAGTATATGGGTCTCCAAAACCTAGGATCGTGGTTC
>CAMPIW010000051.1 GCA_946886635.1 uncultured Candidatus Saccharibacteria bacterium
GAGTGAAACAGTACCTTGGTATGGTTTTGCAAGATATGGCCGGTGAGGTGCCCGATGCGCAGCGTAAGCTACTAGAGAAGGCGTATGAAAGCAATGAGCGCCAACTCACTATTGTGTCCGACCTCTTAAAGGTGGCGCAAGTGGATGCTGGTCAGGTACACATTCGTCAGCGCCCAACTGACCTTGTTCCTTTGCTTAAAGATGTTGCGAAAGAACAAGCTGAAACATATGCATCGCGGCAGCAAAAGCTGGTTGTTGAGGCCGTCGACGAGCCATTAGTGGCGGCTGTAGACCAAGCTAAAGTGCGCATGGTGTTTGAAAACCTCATCGATAATGCAAGTAAATATTCAGAGGCTGATACCACGGTGACGGTACGGTTAGAGCGCGAAGGAGAGTGGGTGAAGGTGGCGGTTATCGACCAAGGTGTGGGTATTGACCCATCCGACACTGGTAAATTATTCGAAAAATTTATCCGGATTCATAACGACTTATCTACCAAAGTAGGGGGCACGGGCTTGGGGCTTTACTGGGCTAATAACATTATTGACCTCCATGGTGGTATGATAAAAATAACATCGGCAGTCGGCGAGGGCTCAACCTTTAGTGTGTATGTCCCCAGATCATCCGACGCTGCAATTGAAGAACAACCTAATGAAAGGAAAGACTGATGAAAAATCCTGTAATTTTAGTCGTTGAAGACGATACAGTCCTAAATGATGCGTACAAAACTATTTTAGAAAGCGCAAACCATACGGTGTTTACCGCCTATGATGGACAAGAGGCGCTTGAAGTTACCAAGCAGCACACGCCTGATATTATCTTTCTTGATCTTCGCATGCCTGGTATGGATGGCATTGGCTTCTTAAAGGCGTATAAACCCAAAGAGACCAATCCAAACGCGCATGTTATTGTATTTTCAAATTATGATATGCAAGCAGAAGTAGACGAGGCCTATCAACTGGGTGCTGATCGCTACGTACTGAAAGCGCTTGCAGCACCAAACGACCTTCTTAAGATTGTTGCAGACCTTTCGTAAGTGGTTTTGTCGCTATTTTAGCGATACGTCTTTAAAGCCATCTTCACCAATAAACTGCTCAAGCTTTTGTTTGTCGATGACGTAAATAAAGTTTCGATACGTTACGACACCACGAGCTTTTAGCTTCGCAATATGTACAGCGGTACTTTCGCGGGTAATACCCACCATGCTTGCAAGCATTGATTGGGTCATTCTAATATCAACCGTATACTTACCTGGTTGGCGCTCGAGACCGTGGCGCATAAGTAGGTAGTACAGCGTAAAGGCAATTTTATCACCGGCATTCGCCTGTTCTAGTGCGGTAATTCGCATAAGCTGGGCGGTATGTTCGTTCACGGTATAGCGCATAAGGAGTTGCGTAAATTCGGGCGACTTTTCTACGGCGGTGAGTAAAGCGGTTTTTGAAACCAAGGCCACTTCAACGTCCGACCCTGCTTCGTAGTAGAAAAGCGTCGTTTTGGTTTCACCGTAAATCCACGACAGTGGCAAAATATCACCTCGGGTATAAAGTGCTACGATACGCTCATCGCCTGTAGAGGTAATAGTATAGGCGCGTATGAACCCTTTTTTCACAATAATAGCGTGAC
Organism: uncultured Candidatus Saccharibacteria bacterium; assembly: GCA_946886635.1. The sequence goes on from CAMPIW010000051.1 coordinate 1,624, forward strand.
GAGGAATTTCGCTTTGATACAACAAAGTTGTGCCGCTTTTAACCGAGCGTAGTGTAATTGATGTGCCGAGGGCCTTTAGTAGGTCTTGCATGTATGTTTTTTATTCTACGCTATTTCAGGGGTAATGTCAGGACAGTCTACAAAAAGCGATTTATGTTAAATATTTCATATTTATAAACGGAACTGGCCGATATAGTAGGTGGTAGATAAAGAAACAGGGAGGACAATATGCAAACACTAAGTTCACAACAACTTGATAACCGTATTAACTCATTCATCGATCGTAAGAACGAACAGTACCCAGAGCTAAAGCTCCGACCAACAGCTAAAAAAGCACCAAAGCACTACACCGCACTTGAAGTATTTTCTGAAGTTGTAGCAGGTATAAAGTGGGAATTCGGGCGATAAAAACGATTAAAACACAGTATTTGGCACCTAGGTAAAATACGAGTCACAGCGAGGACTCGTATTTTTATCGTAGTATAAAAAAAGTTTGGGTATGCGAACCGCGGGCGTCGGTATTTATTTTGCACAGGTTGAAAAATATACATCCATTCAATACACTTAATGGTTGATAAGCACTTCAAATACAGGGGACAACGAATGAGTTTAGCGAAACAACTACACATAATTGGTGATACCGCGTTTCGTCACCCTTGGCGGGTTATTGCCGTGTGGCTTAGTATTCTCGCAATACTCGGAATAGGTGCACTCCAGTTTTACAAGGCGCCGAGTTCAAATATTTCGATACCAGGAACACAGGCGCAACAAACAATCGACCGCGTTGAAGAATTGTTTCCAGATAGTGGCGGGGCAAGTGGGCGAATAGTATTTCACGTACCCTCAGGAACAATTCAAGATAAAAAAGATGTGATTGAGGGCTTGGTTGCTGATCTCAATGGTGTTGAAGGTGTTTCGCAGGCGGTGAGCCCTTTTATAGACAGATCATTTATATCGGACGACAAAACAATCGCCTATTCCCAGCTACTCCTTGACGGTCAGATAGGATCGGTTGATGAAGCTACTGGCGACACAATAAATCAACTAGTGGCACAGGCCCGCTCGGATGATTTACAAGTTGAAATTGGTGGCGGTGTATTGCAACAAGTTCCAGAAGGGCTTTTTGGGACGGGTGAGATTATTGGTGTCGGTGTCGCCTTGATGGTGCTCGTTATGACGCTCGGCTCACTTGTTGCCGGGGGTATGCCACTTATTAGTGCTTTGGTAGCGGTTGGCGTGAGTATGGCCGGGCTGTTTACCTTGAGCCAATTAATTGAAGTTAACTCAACCACCCCGGTACTCGCTATTATGCTTGGGCTAGCGGTGGGTATAGACTACTCACTTTTCATTGTTAATAAATATCGGCGATATGTTCTACGGGGATATTCAAACAAAGATGCCATAGCTCGTGCACTTGGTACGGCTGGTAATGCTGTGGTTTTTGCGGCGTTTACGGTAATTATTGCTTTAGCCGCCCTTAGTGTCGTACAGATTCCATTTATGACAACCATGGGACTTGTGGGTGCTGCAAGTATCGCTATTTCGGCCGTCGTAGCGCTTACATTAACGCCAGCCCTAATGGGACTAGTAGGAAACCGTATTTTCCGAAAGAACGTACGAGCCACCATTACGACTGCCAAGAAGGTAGCACCAGGCGCCTCACTAAAGGTTGACCATTCATCTATTTGGTATAAATGGGGGAAGGTCATCGCTTCGCATCCTGTTATTGCGTTGGTTGTAGCTGTTGTTATAGCCGGCGCTATAGCACTCCCTGCTAAAGACTTAGATTTAGGTTTGCCGAGTGACCAGTATGCCGCCGCATCGAGCACCGAGCGCAAAGCATATGACTTGCTTAGCGAAGGGTTTGGTCAAGGTTTCAACGCACCATTAACCGTGGTAGTTGAGGGATTGCCGGAAGTTTCTGCAGCTGAAAAGCAAATGGTTGGTGAGCAGTTTGCAAAGTATATACAGCTATCGAAAGTTGCCGAGAACATAAAAGGTCTCGATAACGTACAGCAAGTTACCCCAGCGTTGGTAACAAGTAATGGGACAGCCGGCATTATTCAGGTGATACCTTTTTCTGCACCAGCAGACAGCAAAACTCAAGAGCTGATAGCCACGCTTCGTGATAAAGTAACGCATGCGGACATAACCGCCCAGGAAGACGTTACACTAAGTGTTACTGGGACCGTTGCACTACAGGAGGACATTAACAATAAGCTAGCCAACGCTCTTCCTGTGTATTTAGCTGTTATCGTTGGGCTTTCGTTGGTCCTGCTCATTATTGCATTCCGTTCTATTTTGGTTCCTGTTAAGGCAACGCTTGGATTCTTGTTATCTGTTTTGGCGATGTTTGGTGCTGTAGTTGCTGTTTTCCAGTGGGGCTGGCTTGGAATTACGGATGCGCCGGGCCCTATCGTTAGTTTCATTCCAATCATCGCAACCGGTATATTGTTTGGTCTCGCTATGGACTACGAGTTCTTCCTTGTTTCGGGCATGCATGAGGCATTTTCGATGACTAAAAATGCTAAAGAGTCTGTTGTGACTGGGTTTGGAGCGGGAAGCAAGGTGGTAACAGCCGCGGCAGTCATTATGATCAGTGTTTTTGCCGGCTTTATAACCAGCCACGAAGCAGTGATTCAATCGATTGGTTTTGGTTTGGCGGTCGGAATTTTAATTGACGCATTTTTAGTAAGAATGACGATAGTTCCAGCTGCTATGGTTTTGCTAGGAAAAAGTGCCTGGTGGTTGCCTAGGTGGCTTGATAAACGGCTTCCACATATTTC
>CAMPIW010000052.1 GCA_946886635.1 uncultured Candidatus Saccharibacteria bacterium
AAATAACAGTGGTGGCGTGTGTGCGACTGTCCCGTATGGGTATGCGCTCACACCTCAAATATCCAACGTTTCAAGCCCTGGTTTAACAGAAGGTGCTACGGGCACGGTCCCGGTTACGGCGCGCGTGACAAATAGCGGCAGTACTAAGTCTCATACAAATATTCAGTGGCAACTGACGCAGGTTAAGTACGACTCAGGTGTTGCCATTTCTCGTAAGGCCGGGGGGGTGAGTGCGAGTAATCCATGTGCGTATTTCATAGGTAATGCGTCGTGTACCTCAATGAGCTCTGGAACTGAGAGTGCGGGATATTCCCGTAACCAAACAAAATCATATAACGGCAATGGAACTTTGAACGGTGAAGAGGTGGGAGCGAGCATTTGCTATGCAATGTCAGTAAAGCGAAACTCTTCAACAAGCACTGATTGGCGTCACTCGGCACTGGTGTGTCTTATGGTTGGTAAAAAACCAAAGGTACAAGTACTCGGGAGTGACCTTATTGTCGGAAGAGGATTGGCATTTCCTGGTTCGATTGTATCAACCAGTGTGAGCCGACAACCGTCGGGTGCTGGAAGCGAAACGATGTATGGTTCCTGGGCCGAATACGGTATTATTCCGTCGGGCTACATAGAGGGAATGGGGTCAGCCTCAGGATATGCCGGTGGCATCGATGCGACGAGCCTTTGCGGGGTGAGTCTCCTCAGCTTTACCAACACTAGTGGGGGAAGCTGTTCGGATACAGCGATAGGTTCGTACAGGCTTTCGGGCGGACAGCCACCAATTGGGAGCAGCTTCCCAATAACAGCATCAACACCAAAGCTATCGGGTACCGTGAATATTAAAACGAGTCTTACTCCTGGTAGAACCTATACCAGCGCAGGGACGACCCTACGGCTTACGTCAACAGGCCAAATTAACCCAGGGGCTTGGTACGTTATTAACGCGCCAAATACGACAGTCACGATCACAGGAGATATTGTATACACCAATGCGACGTTAACATCGCCAGATAGAATCCCACAAGTCGTCATTATTGCGAGAAATATTATTGTTGCCGACTCGGTTTCACAAATTGATGCTTGGCTGGTCGCAACCGGTACTGGCGCGAATGGTCGGATTAATACCTGTGGTGCAGGTGGGGTGAGCGAGTCAACACTGCCAACCTCGCTACAGTGTACGAACACACTCCGGGTTAATGGTCCGGTTATCGCTAACCACCTCATTCTTCGTCGCACTGCTGGCGCTGGGCCTGGTACAAGCGCCGGAGACCCTGCTGAGATTTTCAATTTGCGCCCCGACGCATACATTTGGGCGAGTAATTTACCGGGTAGCTATAACAAGGCTCGCACGGTTATGACAACCGAACTGCCACCACGTTTTTAATCTAAAAAAACTCCTTGCAATTACGCTTACGCTTTCGGTATAATGAGGGACAATATGGCAGTACACGGCGTGGGCGACTTTTTTGCACTAGATATAGGAACAAATGCTGTTCGGGTGGTTCAGTTGTCTCCTAACGGTGCAGATGCGTGGAGCTTGTCACACTTTGGATACGCTCCTTTAGACGAAAAAATCGCAAGCGCCTCCTCTCCAGAAGCGCAGCGTAAACTTGGTGAAGTTATTATGACCGCTGTTGGTCAAAGCGGTATTAAAACGAAAAACGTTGTTATCGGGTTACCCTCAAGCAAAACGTTCACAACGGTTATTGAAGTGCCGGCTATGCCCGAAAACGAGCTTCGTAACACCATCAAATACCAAGTTGACCAATATATTCCAATGACGGTTAACGAGGCAAAGGTTGATTGGGCGCTCCTTGGCGCGTCACTTCATGACCCTAAAATGCAAGAAGTTCTTATTGCAAGTACGGCAAATACGTACGCCGAAGAGCGCCTCGAGTTTGTCGAAAGCCTTGGGCTTAACGTTATTGCCGCCGAACCAGACCCGCTGGCGATGATTCGTTCGTTGCTTCCGGCTGGCGTCCCTGATGCACGCCTTATTATCGATGTAGGCGAACATTCAACCGACCTTGCTATTACTTTTGGTGATGCACCGCGGCTCGTTCGTACCATTCCAACTGGTGTCCGTTCACTCATTAAAGCTGCCGTCCAAAATCTTAACGTTCAAGAAGATCAAGCGCGTCAGTTTATCCTTAAATTCGGCCTTGCACCCGACCGCCTTGAAGGCCAGGTGTACCGGGCTATCGAAGGCACGCTTGAGGGTTTTGCCGTCGAGCTTGTTAAGTCAATTAAGTTCTTTCAAACGCGCTATCCTAACACCCCAGTAGGGGGCGTTATGCTTTCTGGTTTTGCTGCAGTTGTACCAGGTTTTGCCGAATACGTTGCTTCTAAAACAGGTGTACAAGCAGTAATGGCGAATCCGTGGCAAAAGGTGAAGGTCGCTCAGGCTGATCAACAACAACTTGCTCCAGTTGCTTCCGAGTTTGCTTCGGTAATTGGCTTGGCGCAAAGGAAAAACAAGCTATGATTGAAATCAATCTTATCCCCGATGTAAAACAAGAGCTCCTCAGGGCTCAAAAGGGTCGTGCGGTGGTTATTTCTGCATCTATTTTTGCTAGTGTTATTGCTGTTGGTGTCGTTGCGTTGTTGCTGGTGTATATTTTTGGAGTTCAAGGCGTGCGCGGGCTCTACCTTGATACCCAAACGAAAGATAAAGGCGCTGAATTAGCACAAGTTGAAGATCTTTCTAAGATTCTTACCATCCAAAACCAGCTTAAAAGCATCGACGAACTTAATGGCAAGAAAAATATGGATTCGCGCGTGTTCGACATGATGGCGGCTATTACGCCAAGTGGAGAGAATACGGTCACGTTCTCACAAATTAACGTGGGTGCTAGCGTTGCCGACCTAGTGGCCGATCCACTCGCAACGACAGATGGTGGCGGAGTAGTTCAGCTTGAGGGTCAGACGGCAGGGTACGATTCGATGGAAGTATTCAAGAAGAAGATTGAAAATACCCTTATTGAATACACGCAAGATACCGAAGTCATGTCAGTTCCGCTGGCAGCTAATATTAGCACCACCGACATTAGCTACGGTGAAGATGCCGAGGGAAATAAAGTACTTCGTTTCACGATCACCTTCGACTACCCAGGCGAGCTGTTCTCGCCAATGTCAGATAATCTCACCTTCAAGCTTAGCGTCGACGGTAACGTTACCGATTCATACCTTGGTATCCCTCGCTTTGAAGAACGAGCAAAAGATATAGAGGGAGGGCAGTAACATGAAAAACGACGCAGCTATTCGAAAGCGCACGCAAATTGCTCAGGCGAGCCGTACGATGTTCATTTGGATTGCAGTTGCCTCTGCGCTTATTGGTACGGCAGTTGTGGTGAGTATTTTCCTCGTTCAAAAACTTGCTTACAACGAAAAAGTACTTGCTGTTAAGCAAACAACCGTATCAACCCTCGACCACAACCTGTCGGTTATTGACGGCCTTAAAACTGACGTCCAAGCACTCGACGCCAACAGCGCATTGCTGAGCGTGAAGGCAAATGAAAATGACCAAGCGCTTCAGGTAGTTCTTGATGCACTTCCTGCAGAAGCAAACTCTCTGGCACTTGGTGCGTCACTACAAAACAAGCTTCTTGCTGGTATTCAAGGTGACTACACGCTAAAATCCCTTCGAGTGAGCCCGGTAACGGGTATCGAAACGGCGACTGACGCTACTGTTGTTGATGCCGCTGCCGCCGGCGTAACTAATACACAAATTGACTTCAGCTTCTCAGTGAAAGGTGACCAATCGGCGCTTCGTCAAATTCTGCAAAACCTCGAACGTTCTATTCGCACCATTGTCGTCACGAGCCTTAACCTCGATACACAATCGGGTGGCCTTACTATGACCGTTGAGGGGCACGCATTTTATCAACCAGCTAAAACAATCGAACTTAAAGATGAAGTAGTAAAGGCGGAAGAATGAAAAAAACTGACATTGCCATGATTATTCTTATCGCAACTGTTTGTGTTCTCGTTGCCTTTTTCATAACCCGTGCGGTAATGGGTACGCCAAGCAGCGAAACAACAACAGTAAAAACGATTGAGAAGATTGATGCATCAATTACTCCTCCAGATACAGCCATCTTTAATAAAGACGCAATTAATCCAGCTGTTAAGGTACAGATTAACGACGGCGCGCAGCAATAAGGAGGTCTGATGGCGTTACTTACAGACGACATCCAAGAGCGACTGATACACCTTCTTATCGAAGAGGGGTTAGTTGCTACTGATACAATTACCAGCGCTAAAGCCGAGGCTACGAAGGCAAGTAAGCCGCTTTTTAGCTATTTAACCGATCAAGATATCATTGATGATGAATTATTAACGCATGCACTCGCTCAAGTTTCGGGCGTGCCATACGTAAATCTAAAT
>CAMPIW010000053.1 GCA_946886635.1 uncultured Candidatus Saccharibacteria bacterium
CACGACCCCTGCAGCCCGAGTTAAGATGGGCGTAGAGACCCCATCGAAACCCGGCGCGAAGCCGTCTGCAAAAATGATACAACGGTATTTGCTTTGCAAACCTAGTTAGAAGCAAATAAAAAACCGCCAAAACTGGCGGTTTTTTTGGTAAAGAAGCTATTAAGCGAGAATGCCTTTTTTCTTCAACGTGCGAATCGCGCTGGTGCTAAGAGTCATAGTGACCTTTTCGCCTTCAAACATGAAAGTCTTCTTTTGAAGGTTTGGCTTGAAAACGCGATTGGTGCGACGCAAAGAGAAGCTAACATTGTTGCCAAATTGCTTTCCTTTACCGGTGAGTTCGCATCGTGCTGTCATACTTGTTCTTTCTTTGATTACCTCCGGATATAAACCTCCGGGACACTAGGAACCATTTTACCCTTTTTTACCCCTAGAGTCAAGAGGGCAAAGGGTTGATACGGTAAGATATATACCTCGGAGGGTCGTAACTGGTACAATAGTGCTAATGACAATTACTACAAACACATTCAACGAACTTCCGGTTCGCGAGTATCATCAGGCAATTGTTGATGCAGTTGATACACATCAAGTAACAATTATTACCGCCGAAACGGGAGCAGGTAAGAGTACCCAGATTCCTCAATATCTGGCTGAACATGGGTATAACAGGGTAATTGTTACGCAGCCGCGTATTTTAGCGGCTCGAAATTTAACGCAACGTGTACGTGAAGAGTGGTCACTGCGAAACACCGAAGACGCCAGTGAAGTAGTTGGGTATCGTACCGCACACGAACGTGATGACAGTGGTCAGACGAAAATTCTTTACTGTACCGACGGTCTGCAGCTTGTACGCGAAATTACCGGAATCGGTATTACTGAACGACAAGTACTGGTGCTCGATGAGGTGCATGAGTGGAACGAAAACATGGAAGTGCTAGTGGCGTGGGCTAAAAAACGCTGCGAAGAAGATTCTCGATTTAAGATTGTTATTATGAGTGCCACTATCGAATCTGAAAGTTTGGCAAAATACTTTGATACCGATGCCATTATCGACATCCCTGGTCGTCACTTCGAGGTAACAAAACGGCGCGGTACCGATGTATTAAGTGAATTGTTTGCCCAAATAGAAAATCGGGGCAAAAATATTCTCACATTCCTTCCTGGTAAAGCTGAAATTCAAGATGTTGCTTTCGCGATTGAAAATAAGGCCACGGCTGCTAAGGTTGCAGTTATTCCACTTCATAGCCAACTCGAAGCTGAGGATCAACAAAAAGCATTCGCCAATTACCCTAATGGAAAAATTATCTTGGCCACCAATATTGCCCAAACTAGTGTTACTATTGACGATATTGACGTGGTTATCGACAGTGGTCTCGAGCGTCAAAGTGAAGTTCGGAGCGGCGTAGAAGGCTTATTTATTGCCCAAATTTCTCAGGCTGACAGCAAGCAACGCGCCGGAAGGGCTGGGCGAACCAAACCGGGCGAATATATTTTGGCTCAGTACGATACCATGCCGTGCATCGATTTAAAAGATCGCCCCGAGTACGCAATTCCCGAGATTATGCGCAAGCACATCGACCGTTTAACGTTGCGACTGGCTAATGTTGGCATCGACATAGAAACCCTTGATTTTTATCACGACCCCTCTAAGCGGGCGATTCAACGAGCTAAAAAGACATTGGTAGCTTTGGGCGCGCTTACAACGGCCGGTGAAGTAACGGGTATCGGCCGGGAAATGGAACGGTTCCCGGTTGAATCGAACTATGGGCGTATGATGGTCGAGGCTGATAAATACTCAAAAGAAGTGCAGGCTAAGTTAGCAGCGGTGATTGCGATTCAAGAGGTGGGGGGTATTGTTAGGGGCGGAACGCGCTACGACGGATGGCGTAAATTTACCCGACAAAGTAAATCCGACCTCTTAGCGCAGTACGATGTATATCTTTCGCTCCCAAACATTGCTGAAGTTGAGTTCGAAGACCTGGGTATCATTGCTAAAAATACCGAAAAAGCAGAAGAGGTTATTGAGCGTCTTCACCGCGATCTCGGCTTAAGCGATATTCCACTGACGCCTATTGAATTCGATGAAGAGGCTTCGTTGCTACGCTGTATTACGGCCGGCGAAATCGATCAATTATGGAGTTTAGTCGATGAAGCGAGTGGAACAGTTGAGCATATTTTCAGCGGACAACAGCGCGAATTGTCGAGTAGTACCGTTGTAAGAAACCCTACACTTATTACAGGTACTCCATTTGACCTTCAGGTGCCACTGCGCAGCGGTGGCCTCGACACACTCCACCTGGTAACAGGGGTAACTATTGTAAATGCTGATATTCTTCTCGAGGTCTCCCCTGAGCTATTTCAAAGCAAACGTGGTAAAACTATCTACGATCCACGGCTCGGTTGTTTGGTTGACCGTCAGCAAATTAGATTCGGAAAACGCGTTCTTGAAGGCGCCAGTCAGCCACGCTTAGAAGATACACCCGAAAATAGAGAACTATTCATTCGTGAATATAGTCACTGGGCGCACGAACAACTCGAGCGCCAGCGTCGCCAGTTAGAGCGCTTTCATAAACGCGTACCGTCGGTATCTCCCCAGCAGGTAGAACAAGAATTTCGTTCACGCGCTGAAGGAATTGTGTCGCTCGATCAACTTGATTCAAAAGACAAGCAACGTGTCATTGCGTTATCAAAATTAGAAACGTACTTAGGTGATGACTTCATTTTTCGCCTTGGAAAACCACGTCGTCAGCCGCGTCCAGAAGAAAAACGTAAACATGGTTGGCGACCGAAGCATAAACGTAAAACGAAACGAGAGAAGTGGTAATGGGTCCTGATATTATTATAAATTTAGCTATTGTATTAGGGGTTATTCTCATCTCAATGACACTCCACGAGGCGATGCACGCCTTTGTGGCGTACTGGTTGGGTGACGACACGGCACGAAAAGAGGGAAGGCTCACCCTAAACCCTATTAAGCACCTCGACCCGTTCTTGTCGATTATTTTGCCGCTTGGACTGGCGCTGATTGGTGGTCCTATCTTTGGTGGTGCAAAACCAGTACCGTTTCGCCCTGATCAAGTGCGGGGTGGCGATTGGGGTGCTGCCCTGGTTGCTATTGGCGGTCCGTTAACGAACTTGCTCATTGCTTTTATTACTTATGGTATTTGGACGCTCGCTGGTAGCCCGGTTGAAGGAGTGGTAGGGTCTATTTTCACGCTCATGATTACCGTGAACCTTGGTTTCTTTGTTTTCAATATACTCCCAATACCTCCACTCGATGGTTCGCGCGTGATTTACGCTCTAGCACCCGAGTTTGTTCGTACTGCCATGCGGTATATCGAGCAATTCGGTATCATCCTCATCTTTGTACTCGTACTCGCTGCCGGATCGCTTTTGGGTATGTATATGTCTGAAGTAATCAATTTCTTCCTGTCTCTGTTTGGAAATATTTTTAGAGCATAAGTTTATTGTATTTTTCACGTTCTTCAGTGACCGCTCAGGGGCTCGGTGCTATACTAATAAGTACCCAGGACACTACGCCTAGGTGCACATGATTTTCCGATATCATAGATGAGGAAGACCTAATTATTTGACTCCGTGGAGTTACTTTGCGGCCATCCACCTTGCACATACGCGGGGAATATCATCAGCACCTAACGTAGTACTGGGTTTTATGTTGCCTTCATTTCCGCTATACTGTAAGCATAAAAGGGATAACACAAACACGATGAAGCAACGATTATCGGTGAGAGCAATAATTAACGAGGACGGTAAGGCATTACTACTAAAGCGTAATAACGGCCGGCCAACGATTTTGGGTAAGTTTGAGCTACCTGGTGGAAAGCTTGCTTATGGCGAGCAACCAGAGGATGCCTTGCGTCGGTATTTACACGATGATGCTGGGCTTCATATCCAATCGTCGCACTTATTTGATGCGGTGACGTATATCGATTACGACGACAGGGCAATCCAGTATGGCGTTATTGTGTACATCGTAACGCTTACACCGCAACGACACCCTATGAAGCTTAGCGGCAATTACTCGAAATACAAATGGCATTCAATGTCGAATATACATCAATCTGAATTAACCGATTTAACTCAGTTGTTGCTAGGGATCATACAGCAAGAAGAAATTACAGATAAGGCTATTGGCAAAACGACTATCAGTGATGTTAATAAATCATCAGATGACGTGCTTACAATCTATTCTGATGGCGGCTCGCGGGGCAACCCAGGGCCATCAGCAGCTGGATATATCGTCTTGAACAACCGCCAAGAAGTTATCGCCGAAGGCGGAGAATACCTAGGTAT
>CAMPIW010000054.1 GCA_946886635.1 uncultured Candidatus Saccharibacteria bacterium
ACTACAGGACATTGCCGACGCTTGGGTTGCCGGTAAGCTTGGCGACGCAATTCGCAAGCCATACCCAGAGCGCAACGAAATGGTGAACCAGCTCCGTTGGGCATTCCACGAAGAAATGGCTGCAAAGCTTGCAGAAGAAGCTGGTGAAGAAACTATTACCTACGCCTACGACAAGTATGACGAAGCCTTTACTTCGGCGCTTCATAAAGATGTTCGCAAGGGAATCGTTGAACAAAAAATTCGCCCAGATGGCCGTAGTTTCGACGAAATCCGCCCACTTTCAAGTGAAGTAGGCGTGTTGCCTCGAGTTCACGGTTCGGCTATCTTTACCCGTGGTATGACGCAGGGTATGAACATCGTTACGCTTGCACCACTTAGCTATGCACAACTTGTTGATACTATGGAGGTTAACGACGGTGAACGCCGTTATATGCACCACTACAATGCCCCTGGCTACACCGTTGGTGAAGTACGTCGCCTCAGTGGTCCAGGCCGCCGCGAAATCGGTCACGGCTACCTTGCCGAACGTGCGCTTATTCCGGTGCTTCCAAGCGTTGAAGATTTCCAGTACGCTATTCGCAGCGTTACCGAAATCATGAGCCAAAACGGTTCAACTTCAATGGCTGCAACCTGTTCAAGCTGCCTAGCGCTTATGGATGCCGGTGTGCCAATTAAGGCTCCAGTTGGTGGTATTGCGATGGGGCTTATTATGGACGGCGACACGCCAAACATTCTAAGTGATATTGCCGATGCCGAAGACTTCGCTGGTGACATGGACTTCAAGGTAACGGGTACAACTGAAGGTATTACCGCATTACAGATGGACATGAAAGTGCATGGGCTCTCACCTGAAATTCTTAAGCAGGCGCTTGTTACTGCCAAAGCTGGACGTTTGTTCATTATCGACAGTATGGTAAAAACTATGGCCGAACCACGCGCCGAGCTGAGTCCGTTCGCTCCACGTATCGAGAAGATTAAAATCAACCCAGAAAAAATTGGTGCAGTTATTGGTAAGGGTGGAGAAGTGATCAACAAAATTACCTCTGAAACCGGTGCTGAAATTGACATCAAAGAAGACGGCCTTATTACCGTTGCCGGTTCTGACGCTGAAGGTATTGCGCGGGCAATCGAATGGATTAAGGGCCTTACAACTGAACCAGAAGTAGGCACAATTTACGAAGGTAAAGTTGTCGCCATTAAAGAGTTTGGCGCATTCGTAAATATCCTTCCTGGCACCGACGGAATGGTCCACATCTCTCAACTTTCTGACGAACGCGTTGAAAGGGTTGAAGATGTTCTTACCGAAGGACAAATCGTGAAGGTGAAGCTTGTCGGTATCGACGATCGTGGTCGTCTTAGCCTTTCTATTAAGGACGCAAACCGCGAATAGCCTTAATAGAGCACGTATGATCATCACCGCAACCATCAACGAAAAGTCCTTTGGCGACAAGAGCCTTTTTAAAGAGACGTCTTTCTTTGTTGACGACGGCGAGAAGGTTGGCTTAATTGGCCGTAACGGCGAAGGTAAAACGACGCTGTTTCGCCTCTTAGCCGGTGAAGATAAAGATTTTCAGGGTGAACTGCAGCTTGGTAAGGGCGTGCATATGGTGGCGACGCGGCAAGAACACCACGGCTTCGAAGATATGCCTGTGCTTGAATATATTCTTCAGGACCTTCCAAAGTATGCAAAGCTCAAACACATCCTTGATAACCATCCGCTCATTATGGGCGACAAAATGCACCTCATTAACGAATATAGCGAGGCGCTTGAGCAGTTCGATAGCCTCGGGTACTACACGATTGAAAACGAAGTTGAAAAGGTGCTCGATTCGTTCCAGCTTGGCAGTCGCATTAATGATACGCTCGGCGAACTTTCTGGTGGGCAAAAGCGTTTGATCGAAGTTGCGAAGGTGATGCTGTCTAAGGCGCAACTTGCGCTCATTGACGAACCAACCAATCACATGGACTACGTAGCGAAAGATAAATTTTTGCAGTGGATGTCGGCGGCGAGCGACGCTATGTTGGTGATTAGCCACGACCGCGATGTGCTTGATAAGGTTGATCGTATTCTTGAGGTGAAAGACCAAAAAATTCTCAACTATAAGGGTAATTACAGCGATTACCTGAGGCAAAACTCATCTTCAACCGGCTCAATGATGAACGAGTACGAGCTAACGCAGCGCCGTATTGTAAACCTGAAAGCTAAAATTATTGAATACCAACGTTTCAAAGAAAAGTCGCGCACACCAAGTACGATTCAGCGCTTTAAGCGACTCGAGCAACAGTCGCGCGACGAACTTGCGAAACTTGAAAAAACCGAGAAACCTACTTTTTGGGTCGACCGCGAATCGGTTCAAGATATGGGGCTTAAAACAGGCGAGCAATACCAAAAGTACAAGGCGAAAAATATTCGGCTTCACGGCGTGACTGGCGATGAAGGCTTTAGCCGTCTGCTTGTTAATATTACGGACCTTTCACTTGGCTACGGCAATGAACCGCTTTTTAAGGGAGTGTCATTCCAAATTCGCGAAGGTGAAGTGGTAGAACTTCGCGGCCGTAACGGTGCGGGTAAAACGACGCTGGTGAAAACGCTTCTGAAGACAGTTGGTGCACAGGACTTTAGCGCTAAGGTTTTTAGTGGTGTCATCGACGTTGATAAGAAAATTCGCGTGGGCGTATACGAACAAGAAACCGCCAGCGACATGCTTAATAAAAACCTTGCCGAAGCAATTGAACACATTTTTTTGTCGCGTGGCTTAAAGGTAGGGGATACAAAAGTTCGCCAACTTATGGGCGACTATTTATTTACGCAGGGCGATGCCAGTATACCGGTAAACCAACTGAGCGGTGGCCAAAAAGCCCGCTTGCAACTTATTGATATGCTAGCCGACAGCCCGTCTTTGCTGGTACTCGACGAACCTACCAACCACCTCGATCTCCCTAGTATTGAAGAGCTCGAACAGGCGCTTCAAAACTACAGCGGCGCAATTCTTTATATTTCGCACGATACGCACTTTCGAAAACAACTTGGCGGCGAAGTCGTACAGTTGTAATTTTGGCGCGCAGTCTGCACTAGAATTGCGCCCCTTATTTCGTTACACTAACAACTGAACTAAAAGTGAGGACGCGACCGTGAATCCCGAAGATACAACTACACCGAAAAGCTTCAGCCCACGTACCAAAAGTGTGCTCGTGACTGTTGCCATTATTGGCACGATTATTATCGGTGCGCTTCTTATTTATGGAATTCTTATTACGCCGAGCAAACAACCGTATCGCGATGCGCTTGCGCAGTATGAAAATGTCAGCCGAGCAAACGCGATGCTTACCCAAGCCGGTACTTCGCTTAACGCCAGTGGCGCAACCGACGAAGAATTTGAAAAAAATGTTAACACTGCAAAAGATGCACTAAAATCGCTACGGGTTGAACAGGAAGCCCTTGGTAAAGAAACGGTCCTTAATGAAGGAGAGGGTAAGGTCGTCTTTGACGCATTTGACGAAAAGTTCCAAGCCTATCTGGAATATAATGAGAATTTGCTCGATACCATGCCAAAAGTGCGCCCAGTGTTGTTTGATTGTAACAACATAATGGTCGATATTACCGAAGACGCTGAAAGTGCTGCTGCAGTCCGTACATGCGCTGCGAACCTTAAAGAGCTGAGCGACCTTAAGGATACCGATTACAAAGTACTGGTTGCCGAATTGCAGGTCGATTACGCTCAACTCGCAACTACCCTCGAAGCGATGGCTGCCGTGAAAGACCCAGAGGGTGCTGATGACTCGCAGTATCAAACACTTTCAAGTCAGCGCGACCAAGATATTACCGAGCTTGCAAACACTGGTGCCGATTTTTCTAGAAGTGTTCAGCAACACCGCAAAGAAATTCTTACCACCGATACAGCTGATAATCTTGAAAAGTATCTCAATGCCAAATCACGCATCTTCTAAAAACCAAGCTAAGCTAGACGAGCTTGCGCAAGAGATTATTGCTAAAAACATCTGCCCAGAGCTAAAAGAGCAGGCAATACAGCTCGTAATGGGCGACGGCAATCCAAACGCCGACATTGTACTTATTGGCGAAGCACCCGGCAAAAAAGAAGACATTGAAGGCAAGCCATTCATTGGAGCCGCTGGTAAATTCTTAAACGCCATGCTTGAAGCCGCCGACATGCAGCGAAGCGACGTTTACATTACAAACATCGTAAAATACCGACCACCAAACAACCGCGACCCGTTGCCCGAAGAAAAAGCCGCTTTTTTACC
>CAMPIW010000055.1 GCA_946886635.1 uncultured Candidatus Saccharibacteria bacterium
TTCGCGAAGCCGTCGAGCATTATTTGACCATGGATGCCATGAAGGATGAATCAGAGTCACCTGAAGAGGCTCAAGTGCGCTACGAGTCTGAAATTGCGCGGTATGATAGTTTGGTTGCTCGTTTCGCAGAGCGACCTGACGCTCATCAGCAGCCATCTCATGAAGCACACGACACTCCCGAAGCTGAAGAGAGAGCATCGCAATCTGAAGATGCGGAAGAGCAACCTACACCAGGTAAAGAACTCGAACGCTATGTACCTGGTAAAGAGCTTGAACTCTACACTGGTGAAGGTGGTGTAGTCGATGCGGAAGTAGTTGATGTAGTTGACGCGGATGTAGTCGATGACGAAGATGAACAGGAAGCCACCGAAACTGAACAGCAACAAGTAGCGAAAAAGTGGTGGCAAAAAACTGCCGATCGTTTCAAATCGCTTTCAGGTGCATCCGCATGGGCCGCGGCGTGGGCTGAGACTCGTGTGGCATCGCCCGTTCGTGATAAATGGAATAGCTGGCTTAATCGTGGTGTTGAAGACTCGATGACCGAAGAAGAAAAAGAAAAGCAACGCAAAGAAAATCGTTACCTAACAATCGTAGCCGGTACGGGTCTTGTTGTGCTTGGTGCCATCGCCACCGGTGTACTTATAGCAAATGGTATGCAGGGTGCTGGTGATACCGTTGCGGACGGTCTTAAAGAAAGTGCTGCTGGTTGGGGTCCTGGGGAACAAAACACGCCAGTTGACTTGGGCGATATCAGTCCTGAACAATCATTTGATCCAATAAATGTAGCATCGGGCGAAGGTGGTATTGAACTCTTCAATAACCTTGGCTTGAATAGTGACATTTGGTATGATAACGCGCAAACATTGCTACATCAGTTCCCACAAGACTTTTATCTTGAAGGTACCGATGTACGCATTGCACATCCTGGCGCACTTTCTCAGGGCGCACAAGATTTCATTAATTCACTAAGGTAGGGGTAGAGAATACTATGCAAGACGAACAATACATTATCGATGCACTCGCGATTGGCGATTGGCCAAATGACAAAAGAGAGCCAGTTGTTGCCGAGGCAACAATGCGTATAGGGAGCGCCATTGTAAGCGATCTTAGCGAAGAGCAATACGACGAATACAAAGCAATCGTTGACGATAATCAAGCCGTCATTACCAGTTGGCTCGAACAAAACGTTCCAGACTATAAGGGTAACGCTGCTTTTAAAGAAATCGAAGCAAGCTACGAATCTGACCCAGAAAAAAACAGCCCAACAAAGTTGTTCGCTTCATTAGCATGGGTCCAAATAAATGTTCCTGATATCCAGGCGCGCATCGAAAAGACACTCGAACAATACAAGCAAGAATTATCAGCTCAGTAGCACACCTGATATAATAGTAGTAACGAACGGGAGATAAATACGGAATGTTTCAATTAGATGACCAGTTTTTACAAGATATCGGGTTAGCCGATTTACCCGAAGAGCAGCGTAAGCCGTTTCTTCAACATGTGTACGACCAACTTGAATACCGCGTAGGTGTTCGCCTTAGTGAGGGTATGACCGACGCGCAACTTGAAGAATTCGAATCGATTATCGACCGTAAACCAGAAGTTATTGATGCGTGGGTGTCTCAGTACACACCAAATTTCGCAAATGACGAACTGTACGGAAAAATCCAGGCTGCTAGTGGTCTGCCAGCTGGTGATCCTCGCATCAAGGCCGAATACGCTGCTACCAAATGGCTTGAAGTAAACCGCTCTGACTACCGCGATGTTGTTGCTAAGACTCTTGATGAATTGAAGCAAGAGATTGGACAAAGTCGAGATACTATTTTGAATGGTAGTACAGAGGGTACAAACTAACGAGTAGCCGCCTTACTGCTCCACGGAACTGGCTTCACGCAATAAACCTTAAGGGTCTCTACGCCTTAAGGTTTTTTGGTTACGCGACAGTGTCCTTTGGGTCAGTAAGGCGGCTACTCGATAGTTTTAAGCCAAGTAGCCATTTATAAATGCTTTGGCATCCATCTTTTTGCCGCTTGGGCTGATAAGTTCGTCAATTGAGAGATAGCGACCATCGGCGCATTTGATATCAAGAGGTGAGGTGTTCTCGTTGGTGACGTGGGCTTTTGTGATAATTATTTGATGTCCATCAACGACAGTTTTTGTTTTTGGAAAGGCGATAAATGCGCGAACCTGGCGTTCGGCTTGGTCGGCGGTTAACGTGGCGGTATCAAGCATGCTCATTTCTTTTGTGAGAAGTTGGCAGTAAGTAGCGATGTCATCGTTTTGTGGCGTTGGCTGGACAGTGCCGTTAATAATAGCAGAGAGTGTATCGCTTAGCTGCTGTGCGCCAAGTTCGGCAAGCTGCAGTTCAAGCTCGGGAGTTGTTTTTGTATTAAGAAGGGGGGTAGCTACTTGGTTGTATATTGGTCCGGCGTCCATAGCAGCCGAAAGTTGCATAATAGTGACTCCAGTTTCGGTATCGCCATTCAAAATAACCGACTCAACAGGTGATGGCCCCCGGTAAAGAGGCAGAAGTGACGGGTGGACATTCACGATACCGGGCGAAAACAGGTCAATAATAGCCTGCGGGATAATTTTTCCGTAACTCACTAAAACACCCATTGGGTTTTGTAGTTTTTTAATGTCATCAGCAATAGTAGTGACATCGGTTGGCTGCCAAACAGGAATGGTATTCGCCTCGGCAATCTCTTTTATAATCGACTTTGAAAGCTCGCGCCCGCGGCCTTTACGACTATCTGGCTTCGTTACCACCGCGCCAATAGTAAAGCCCTTGGTGATGAGCTCACGAAGGCTGGCGGCACTAAATTCGTCAGTCCCAAAGAATACTATTGTCTTTGATGTGTGTGTCATAGTCGAGTGGCTCCAATTCACCTTTGGTGTCGAGGTGGTAAAATGCCTTTACATTTTCTTTAATGTGATCGATAAATACAACACCATTTGTATGGTCGATTTCGTGTTGAATTACGCGCGCCAAAAAGCCGTCGGCCTTAAAACGAACTTCTTGCCCCTCTATATTAGTAGCTCGTACCCTCATTTTGCTGTAGCGAGGTACCTTGCCATAAATATCTTTTACGCTGAGGCAGCCTTCGTAATCTTCAACAAGATTACCTTCGTACTTCACAATTTCAGGGTTAATAAGCGCAGTAAAGTCGTCGTTCTCTTTGTCTTCAAAGTCGCTTCGAACAATAACAACTCGCTGGAGTTTGTCGATTTGAACAGCTGCAAGTGCGGCGCTAATTTCGTGGGGTCGCGATGCCTCCCAATCAATTGCGGCGTCGGTCATTTCTTGAATTAATGTAAGTGTAGCCTCGTCGATTTCGCGGACTTTTTTAGACTTTTGGCGCAGGTGACCATTAGGGAGGGTGATAATATCATCTTTTGTCATTTGCATTAGTATATCAGAGGATATAGGGGGGTGCTAGAGGTATAAACTGACTAATTACTGACCCACGGTCGCCACGGTCCATTTGTTGTATCTTCGGCCGCGTATCCGCGAAAGTTAGTCCAGTAGTCGGGTACTGCTGATTGGCAGGCAACGGTCTGATCTGTCCATGCGTTGTCATATTCTTTAACGCCTTCGTTGTTTGCAACCCGAAACTTTGTACCCGATTTACTGTACCCGATAATAGCATAAGTAAGAGCGTCTTGATGGCTAATACAATATATAAGGTTATGGTCGGTAGTAGGAGCGGTTGCATAGCTTGATTTTGACGCGTTGAAGCCTTCTGTAATTACATCAATCTCGGTAGTGCTTGGTCGGCGGCTATTATCGACGATAAAAAGTTCAACTTTCTTTTGAAGCGTAACGAGATCATTTTTTACCGCCGCGTCGTTAGTTTTAGCTATTACGCCGTTGTACGCGACGATAGTTATCGCAGCGAGAATCGCAATAACTACGACAACAATAAGAAGCTCAACAATTGTAAAACCAGGTGCCCACGTTTTTTTCATTACTCTTTATTGTACAGAACCATAAGGGTGATGACAATAAGCTACAAAAGGCTTGATGGGTCTAAATTTGCCTGCCAATGGGTCGGAGGGACGTGTTTGAGGGACTGAATAAGCGCTTCACGCCGGGGGCTTTTCAAAACTAGTTGCCATCTGTAAGTGTCGTGCTGACGTTCGTAAAAGGCGGGCGTAGGCCCAAGTACTTCAACGTCTTTTGCTACGATACGGCGCAA
>CAMPIW010000056.1 GCA_946886635.1 uncultured Candidatus Saccharibacteria bacterium
ATTACTTTACGACTATTATACCATGAGTAAGCGAGAGTACAGAAGGGTTTATCCTCTAATGTGTAGCCACTTTCTTGGCAGCCACAATTGAGTCTTTGTACTTACGAAGTTGCGCAACAAGCTTCGCTTCCACAATATCGATTGCCGCATGCATATTCATGGTGCTATCTTTTGCCACAATCGTCTTGTCGGGTACGGTAATGATAATTTCGGCTTCGTACTTATTGCCATGGTCGCGGTTAACTTGCCGCAGTTTCACATCAGCTACAACACTTTTGCGTGCGTGCGGGGGAACGTAACGATCGAGCTTTCCCACTTTATCGACAATATATCTTTGCAGCTTGTCGCTCACATTATACTTGATGCCGGTGATATCAATTGATGCTATCATATCGTCCCTCCTGAGTGGTTGGTTGATACTCTTATTATACCACAAGAGAACGTGCTCGTGATTAGCCCTCAACCCAAGTTTGCCACCCGTTATGATAGAGAAATTGACGATCATCATCAGTTGCTCCTGTTGTTGTTGCACCGGCCGCATCGCACAAAATTAATGATGACTCACTATCAGGAAGTGTAACCTCCCCCGAACCAGCCGTCCCGTACCGATAGGTCGCTCCCGAAGGGCTACGTGCGACAATCGCATAAGCATTTTCTGAGTCCGTTGGGCTACAGTACATTAGGTTGTACTGAGAGCCGGTATCAAATAACGGTACTGTATACGCGTTCTTGGCAACTTTTATTTGGAGGTTTTGAAACTCCACCCCACGAGGCAATTCTCCGTTTACTGTTCGATACATCTCTACCTGTTGAGCAATGCCCCTAAGGTCATTTTGTACTGAGGCTTCGTATGCTCTACTCGCGATTCCGTTGTACGACACGATAGTAATAGCAGCTAAAGTTGCGATAACAACAATGACAATAAGGAGCTCTACAATCGTAAAACCATTTGTTTTTTGCTGCTTGCCCACCCGAAAATTCATCTATCTATAATGCCATAGAATGCTTACGTTTCCAATTGTGCCCTTGTTAATCAACCATCATGCAAACCATGGCATACGTGCCATCTTCCGGCTTATCTCCTTTTAAAAATGCGCTGTGAGAGAAGTAACGCGGGTCGGTTGCGGTGTCATCGGTGTTATTAATAATATTTTCTTTTACTATACCTGCGTCTAAAAGTTGCTCAAATACTGCCTCCTTCATGCCCCTATTATCAAGTTTAAAAATGGGGTACGCTTCTTTACTTACAGTAGCCGAAAGCCATACTTTTACGGTAGTTGGGTTTACTCCATAGTTTTGGTTTAAATACTGTAATAATTTCACACCGCCTTGTTGCTCGAGGCTGTGACGACCAAGATGCGCCAGCATTAACACACCCTTCGTTTCATCGTACAGTGTTGTCGCGACACAGTCGGCAACGGGTAAAAATAAAGCAACGCCCGACTCGGTTGTTACGAGGGCATCCGCAGGTTCAAGATGATTATCAAACATGCCGCTTCCCTTATCGACACCGTCTACTTCGTAGTACCGGCAGTAATCATTTTCCGGCGCATCATATGTTACCCTTACGCGAACCGTATCCTCAATGGCTATGCCCTGTGTCGCAAGCCACACTTTACGATTGTCGATCATGACTGGGTTTGTAGGATTCAAGCGATCGCTCATCGTGCCATCAGTAACGTATGATGTAGCGACGATTCCCCCCATACCAGTTAAAGCGTTTCTTTACCACCAAGATACGGACGAAGTACATCAGGGATACGTACAGTGCCGTCTTCGTTTTGATTATTTTCAATGATAGCAATCATGGCACGACCGAGCGCAAAAGCAGTGGCGTCGTTGGTATGAATAAGTTCAAGTTCACCAGCGCGCTCACCTGTTTCGCGACGAACCCGCGTTTGTAAGCGTCGCGCCTGATAATCAGTCATATAATCGGCAGTGTGCGTTTCACGATATTGGTTTTGTCCTGGAAGCCACGCCTCCATATCAATACCGCGCGCGTTTGGCTTACCAATGTCAGCAGTACACTTTTGGATAACTTGGTACGGCAATCCGAGGCTGGCAAGTAGGTATTCTTGAATCGCCACCATTAGAAGATGTTCTTGAAGGCCATTCTCGGCAGTTGTAAAGCTTTCCATTTCAAGCTTGTCGAACTGGTGCATGCGAAGAATGCCTTCCATATCTTTACCGTAGGTACCGGCTTCGCGGCGGAAGCTGGTAGCGTAACCAAGGTAGCGCACCGGCAGCTGTGCTTCGGTAAGGATTTCGTTAGCATGCATACTTCCCATGACGTGCTCGGCACTCCCCTGCAACCATAAGTCATCGTCCTCAAGCTTGTAACGGTCATCGCGCGGCTCGAGACGATCCATAGCGTCATATAGTTCAGTACGAATCATCAGTGGAGGTAAAATTGGCATGAACGGCTTCGTTGAAACACCCTCTAAGCCGGCGTTTTTTGCAATGCTCGCAAGTGTATCTTCATTGCTCAGTGCATTAATAACAAATTGAACAATCGCAAATTGCAGCTTTACTAAATCGCCCTTTAGGTACGCAAAACGACTTCCCGCAACCTTGGCAGCACGTTCTTTATCAATCCAGTCGCGCTGTTCGGCAATTTGCCAGTGGTTACGCGGCGCAAAATTAAACACGGTTGGCTCACCAACTACTTTTGCAACAACGTTTTCATCTTCAGATGCGCCAAGTGGTACATCAGCAAGTGCCATGTTTGGCACTTGCTTTTGAAGAGTGAGTACACTCGTCTCGAGCATCGTGAGGCTCTCTTCAAGTTCAGCAAGCTCGATTTTAATCGCCTTACCTTCGTCGATAATCGATTGATCAGGCTTCCCCTGCACGCCTTTCATTTTCGCGGCATTCGCATTGCGACGCTCACGAATCTCATCAACTCGTGCTAATAACTCACGACGTTCATCATCGAGCTTTAACAGCTTGGCAATATCAACTGAATAATTTTTGTGCGTAGCATTATTTTGTACAGCTTCAGCGTTGTCGCGAATAAATCGAATGTCTAACATAACTAGGGGTATTGTAGCATATTTAGCGTCTTATTTACGACGATAAGAAAGCTTTGTAGCGAACATACCAAGGCGAGGTGCCTTTTTTGGCATAGGCTGACCTTCGGCTTTGTTGAGGGTTCTAGTAAGCCTTTGATGCTCTTTGTTAAGTGCTACCTGTTTGTACGAAAGCATTTCCATCTCACGATCATAGCGAGCACGATTGATTTCGCCGGCTTTATATAGCTTTACAACTTCGGCTTGGCGAGCATCCGCATCTTTCTGCGAGTTTTCAACGTTAATAATGCTGACTAGTTTATCTATTTGACCATTATTTTTTGCTTTTTCGTGGTTCATAGGTAGCTACACTATACCACTTATGGTAATAAAAGTCAATAGTGCACCCCCCCTACTCGGTGCGAAGCGCCTCTATTGGGTCGAGCTTTGCGGCCTTTCGTGCCGGGAACCATCCAGCAAGCATCGCAATAATAATTAAAGCAATAACCATAATAGCGATGGGAATTGGCTGGAAGATAAGTAGGTTCGTGCCTTCCGAGAGCCCCAGTGATTCGCTGATCCACGGGTTGAGCGCCACACCGGCAACAATCGCAATAGCCGCGCCTATAATTCCTCCTAGGAATCCAATCCAGGCAGCTTCAAATTCGAACAAGCGACTTACACTGCGTCCACGCATACCAAGCGCCTTCATGAGCCCAATCTCGCGGGTTCGTTCGAGTACGCTAATGTACTGCGTGTTAATGATTCCAAAGACACTGGCAATAAGCGCAATAATTCCGAAACCAAGCACAATCCCCTGCAAGGTATTCACAACGGTAAAGACGACCGATTGAAGGTCATTTGCCGTTTGCGCAGAGTAACCGTCTTTAACGATCGCTTCTTTTACAGCTTCTGGGTCAGTGCCCTCTTTAGCAATTGCCGTTGCACCAAAATACTTTTGGTATTGGTCGGTACCTTCGGTAATAAACTCACTAATTGCCCGGGCGTCGTTTGGCGCAATTTGCAAGGCGCTTGAAGCAGTAAGTGCCTCGGCCGACCTCTCAGAAATAGCGCGTACGGTAAAGGTGAATGTTTTCGTTTTAGGCTGTAGCAG
>CAMPIW010000057.1 GCA_946886635.1 uncultured Candidatus Saccharibacteria bacterium
AAGGGTGTGGGCGAAGTATGTGACATTGTCGTCCCCGTTGAGAAAGTATATATAATCACCTTCTGCGGGTTGTGCAGTCGCTTTTAGTGCTATTTCGCCCGGTGCGGCAATTGGACCCGGAGGGAGCCCAGGGAAGCGGCGAGTATTATACGGTGAATCAAGGTTTAAATCTCGAGGTACACCCGTCTTATCAGCAATGTACTGATACGTAACGTCCGACCCAAGTTGCATGTCAATGGCAAGGCGACTGTAGAAAACTTGGGCAATTTGAGGCATGTCATCGGGCGTTGAACTAGCTTCACGCTGAATAATCGATGCGAGGATAATACCCTCATACAATGTTAGGCCCTGGGCTTTATAAGCTTCAACTAGGTTGTTTTCTTCAACCACACTATAAAACTCCTCAAAGACATGCTCCAAAATAGCCTCAACGGTCGTATCGGTTCCAAATGAGTAAGTTTCACCGTAAATATACCCTTCAAGATCTGCATCTGCTGGCTTACCCGCAAACAAAGGCGAGTCGTATGTTTTTGCAAGTGCGGCGTCTACGTTGGCCTCACTATACCCAGCAGACACAAGAACTTCGCGGTTATCTTCAAGTGTAGCGCCGGGTAGAAACGTAATATTAAACGTATCAACCTTACCGCTCGTAAGATGATTGGCAATTTCTGGGGTCGATTCAGAAGGAGAAAGACGATACGTCCCAGCTTGTAGCGAGTTCTGGATGCCCGCTAGGCGAGTGTGCCATAAGAATACCGAAGCATTACGAATGAGTCCCTCTTCCTCAAGAAGATTTGCTATACCATCTGGCATAGTCCCTGATTCAATCTGTACAACTTTCTTATCGGTATTGTTCGCATCCACCGGAGCGAGCTGCATATTGTACCACACCAAAATACCCCCAATTGTCAAAATAATAGCGCTAATTAGTCCGATAATTGACCACGTAACGATCTTTTTTCGAGGTTTTTTGTTTTTTGGTATATCAGTACTTAATCCGGTGCTTGTATTAAGCGGTTGCGGAACGACCGGATCGGGCCGAGACAGTGGTTGCGACTGAGGCTGGGCGGTAGGATTTGGCTGTGCTGGCGGTTCAATAACAGGTGTCGTCGCCACTTTATTTACTGGTTTTTTTCGAAAATCATCCACGATAGTGCTCCAAATAATCTTGTAAAATAATGGCAGCTGCCTGTGCATCAATGTCACCCTTAGTATACGGCTTTTTGTGCGAAATGAGCCGTTGTTCTGCTAGTACACTTGTAAGCGACTCGTCTTGAAAAAGTATCTTAACATCAAGATCCTTTAAACGCTCGGCGAACATTTCAACATACTGTGTTTGCGCCGTTGCTTCGCCTTGTTGATTACGCGGGTATCCTAAAATAAGTGTGTCAGCCTGTTCTTTAAGTACTACCTCGGCAATAGCCTGAATTTCAGAGCCATCTACCTCAATAGTAAGGAACGGAACAGCGATTCGCACGCTTGAATCGGCCACAGCAACACCAATACGCTTCTCACCAACGTCTAAACATACGAACGTTTGGCTACGGCTACTCATCTTGAACTTTAAATTCAATACTTATTTTATCGGTATTACCTGGCACCGTTCGAACCCAGAAGTATGAGAATTGTACATCAACCTCTTTAATACCCTCAAGTGACTCGAGACTTTGTTGTACTTCGCCATACTTCTTACCCTTAACCTGATTTTTAATGTCTTCTTCATTAATCTTTGGACCGATACTTCCGGTAGAATTAACCGTTGCCAGTAGCACGTCGCCTTCTTTGCGGTAATTACTGAGGGTTGCGCTATTAATACCGGTATCGTAAATCTTTTGGGTATTTGCATCAATCTTCGAGGCAAGTGAATCTTTTAGATAGGTGTCGAGTTCGGCTTTTGGAACCGCATGGATAGTGTACGTTGTTGGAATGGTAAGTGTTGCCTTGCCATCTGCAGCCTCTTCGTCAAGAGCTGGTGTCGAAACAGCCTCTCCACGATCAACCGTGAAACTACTATCTATAACGATTTCACCATCGGTGAACTTCTTGATGAGGGCTTTTTCCTCGCTGTCACTTGATTGACCGAGAAGTTGACCTTTGGCACGCTCGATATCTTCAGCAGAAACCACCTTTACCTCACGACTTGATCCGCCGGCAATGTCCGTTGAAGCAGTCGCTCGCATATATTGTGCCGAAGAATTAGGGTGACCAGAAACAGAGAATGTCGTTCCGCTATCTGCATTAAACTCGGCCCCGACATCTACAGCCTCAACCGCAACAGCACTTGAGGTACCCGGTGACGTACAGCCGAAAAAGCCACCCGTCCCGCCAGGTACAGAGACAGCGGATTGAGTTGTATAGCTTTTGCCACCTGAAGATATTGTAGTTCCCGCTGGGATGTTGATCGCGCTCGAATCTTCACAATTCTTAAATACGACGTTTCCCGTAGCTCTGTCACCAACCCTACCTATGCCAGTCGCATCAAACTCTACCGTCTCATCCTTTTTCTCTTGTTGAGTGACTGAACTTACCACACCGGTTTCGTAGTTAGTAGCCGTACTTGCGCCTAATTTTACCGAAGCACTTACTGGCTGCGGTGTCGTACTTGCTGTAATAACAACCGTTGCTGCTGGTGCAAAAACGAACATCCATATAAGAAGTGCAACTAGTGTCGCACCACCGCCAATTGCAAGAATAAGTTTTTTGCGGAATGAATCGAAATTTGGAATTTTTGGACGTTTTTTATTTTTCAAAGCAGCTGTTGAAACCGTAGCAGCAGAAGTATATTTTTCGCCATCAATAGAAAGGTCGGTCGTATCAATAGCATCGCTACGCATACCCTTTGCCACACCAGCACCTGCCCCAACAGCAGTGCCGTCTTTCACTTTCACCATAGTTGCGTGGTCGCCAACTGGAAGCTCGCTCCCATCGATAATGTCATCGTCTTCATCAACAACGATTGCTGCTACTTCGGCAAGTTCGGGTTTGCTTTGAAGATTTTTAGCAACAGGAATTTTTGCACTGGCCGCAAGAGCAACAAGCGCCTGATTATTCGTAATAAGTACAAGTTTTTTCTTGTCATTTTTTGCCATACGCTCAAGCAAGCGAAGATTTACGGCACTTTGAAGAGCCCCAGTTCGCTTAGGTGGAACTAACGCGACAATTTTTTCCTTGGCTTTTTTTATTTTGCCAATAATGGCCGTCACGTCGTCGTCGACATCGATGTAAATAACGTCTTTATTCATGTTTAGATTTTGAGGAGCCGATTAAATTTTTCCTTTATCGAATCTCCCTCACCACTCCCGACTATTGTATCATATCCAACCCGTAGAAGACCCATGGCGGTAATGAAAGTATGGTCGGTAATATCGCCGGTTGTATCTGTTACGCCAAGCACTTCGTTTGGATTGATGTGCTGTACGGTTGGCTTGCGCGTGAAAGGTAATTCTTTGTGCCAATCTGAACCTTGCAGTGCCACTACAAGGTTTTCAAGGCTTGAACCACCTCCACAAAGTAAAATTCGGTTTGGCAAATGATCTACTGAATCAAACTCACTAAGCGCAAGTTCAACACCAGCTATCCAAACTTCAAGCGTTTTATCGATTGCTTCGCCAACATCCTTTTTCACTGTCGCTTTAATTTGACCGTGATCAATATTAACCTTCAGTTTTTCAGCATCTTTGTAAGAAAGGTTCATGTCATTAGCGATAGTTTGCGTAAAGCTTCGTCCACCAATACCAAACATTTTCGTGCCCTCAACGCCACCGTCGTTCACTACAGCAATGTCGGTAGTACCACCACCAACATCGGCGAGGATTGCAGTAAAGTTACTGTTTCCGTCGTTACCAAGCACACTACGACTCACCGCAAATGGTTCAGCCGCAACAGCCAAAAGCTCAAGAGAAAGTTCATCAGCCACCCGTTCAAGTGCTCCAATATGCACCATTGGCGCAAAAGCGGTATAAATT
>CAMPIW010000058.1 GCA_946886635.1 uncultured Candidatus Saccharibacteria bacterium
ACTATAACGAGTAACAGCGCTCTAATAGTCCGTAAAAACGTCGTAAGAGCCACATACAGCTCATATCTATCAAGTTCCAACACTCCTGCATCAGATTTTTTTGAACGACGCTTCAATTCGGCTAAACTCACCCGAGATCGAATTGGCTGCATTGTCGCCGCCAAAACAAGACAAACAAAAAATGCCAGTGCCAGTACTACCAAAAAAACACTCATTACGCATTATTGTACCCTACCGTCTGCTACAATAGTAAGAGTAATTTTGGAGGATTCATGAATAAAGTTGGTTGGATTATTTTTAGCGTAATTGTCGTAGTGGTACTCGGCGGGCTTGTTGCTTGGGCTCGTATTACCAATCCGCCAATCGATGTATCAAATGTCGAAAGTAACAGTGTCGTCGCGGCGTCGGTACATAACGGCAACATTGCCGACCACACAACCGGCAGTGAAGCCAATAAAATTCTTCTTGTTGAATATGGTGATTACCAGTGTCCAAGCTGTGCTGGCGCGCACCCAAATATCAAAACAATTCTTGATGAGTACGGCGACGATGTTACTTTTGTATTCCGTAACTTCCCGCTCACGAGTCTTCACCCTAACGCCCGCGCCGCTGCTGCCGCAGCTGAAGCCGCTGGACTCCAAGATAAGTTCTGGGAAATGCACGACATGCTTTACGAAAAGCAAACAGACTGGAGCGGTCTCGATGGATCAGAGCGTACCATCATCTTTAATAGCTATGCAACTTCCTTAGGTCTTGACCTCGACAAGTTCGAAACGGACTTTGCTGGTGAAGATGTAAACAAAAAGATTAGCTTCGACCTCGCCCTTGGCAAGAAGGTTGGTACAACTGCAACACCTACGTTCTTCTTAAACGGCGATAAAATCGACGAACAAACTTCAAGCGGCATCGTACAGGGTAACCTTACCGAAATTCGCAAAAAACTTGATGCACTTGTTGATAAAAGCTAATTAGTAAATAAATTAAAAACACCCCGGTGCCTTGGGGTGTTTTTCTATTTTTCGTAGTGAAGTCGCTTACTGAACCCTAGGGCTTAGTGAGCGATAAATATTCGCCATTCGGCGGGCACCACATCCACTGCAATCTTTTTGCGCCGTGATGGCACAAATTCGATGGCTATTGGCATGTGATTATACACTCCTTTGTACTATGTACAGTCCCTTGCACTCCGACCTTTAAATTAGTTTTGGCGCAGGACACATCAACTATAGTAACAGTCCTATTCGCAATAGTCAAGAATGCGCCTGTGATGACGCTCGTGGTTTCATTTATAGTACACCAAATGGAATAGGGCTGACAACAGGCAAAAGCGTTATTAATGTAGTAATTTTGCCTACCCCTCAAAAGGCGTCGGCCGATGTGGATTATTACCGTTTACGTTCGTAGTGACAGGTGTAGCCACCTCTATTTTTTTGTAAATAATCTTGATGATACTCTTCAGCGGTCCAAAAATCAGCCATATCAGTAAGTGGCTCAAGACGCGTCACAATAGGCGCTATCCAATGTGGTTGATTACGCACAATAGCTTCTTTGGCTGCTTCTTTTTGTGCTTCATCTGTATAAAAAATTGTCGAACGGTAACTCGAACCAATGTCGTTACCCTGCTGATTAAGGGTTGTTGGATCATGAATTTGAAAAAAATAATCAAGTAATTCTTCTTCAGAAGTGGCCGCCGGGTCGTACGTCAGCTTTAGCGCCTCGGCATGGCCTGGGTGATTTTCGTAAGTTGGATGCGTATTCTCGCCACCGGCGTAGCCTACTTCGGTGTCTACAACGCCCTTTTGGGTACGAAAAAGCTCTTCCATCCCCCAAAAACAGCCGCCCGCAATAATCAACGTGTTCATATACCTAGTATAGTACAGGGAGTATACTAAGAGTATGAAGAATCAGAATTTAAGCGACGAGCAAAAAGCAGTTCTTTTCGATAAGGCAACCGAAGCCCCATTTAGCGGAGCGCTCGTATATACCTTCGATACCGGTGATTACACCTGCGCAAACTGCGATAGCAAATTGTTTAATTCAGATACAAAATTTGAAAGTAATTGTGGCTGGCCAAGCTTCGACCAGGCTATTGAAGGTGCTATTAAAACCGAGATCGACACCACCCACGGTATGACGCGCACCGAAATTACGTGCGCACACTGTGGCGGACACCTTGGACACGTGTTTGACGATGGCCCAAAAGATACAACCGGTCTGCGCTACTGCGTTAATTCACTCTCGCTTAATTTTTCGCCTAAAAAATAACCAACACCCCCGTTGAACTGCTTGTGCTTCATCTATAAAAGGCGTACTATGTGTATATAACGGAAAACGTTAGGTAAGGGGCTAGAAAATTGATTCTGTGACCAAAATGTCCATTAAGCGACATTTGCGTGAATTTCAGTGGCGGTTAATGCTCGTTGCCGCCTTTTTTATCATTGGCGCAAGCCTTGCCTATGCCTATCAAAGCGCCCTTATCCCACTTCTTTTAAACCCGCTTGAAGGACAAAAGCTTGTGTACCTTAACCCGGCTGGTGGTTTCAGCTTCATATTTATGATTTCAATTTATGCAGGTATTGCGCTGGCCTTCCCGGTTTTATTACAGCAAATCTATTCGTACCTACGCCCAATGCTCCCAGCCTCGGCGCAGCGAAAATCGACGATTATCATTATTAGTTCGCTTGTTTTGTTAATAGTCGGTATTTTATTTGGCTATCTTGTTGCCGTCCCAAATGCTCTCAACTTTTTGTACAGCTTTGCCGATCAATACGTCGAGGCTTCCCTTACCGCCGAATCATACCTAAATTTCATGATTGCCTACACAATTGGTATTGGTATTGTGTTCCAGCTTCCACTGTTACTGTTACTTCTCCATACAATTAAACCGTTAAGCCCCGGTGGACTCATGAAGTCTGAAAAGTGGATACTGCTTGGAGCTTTTATTGTTGCCGCAATCATCACCCCGACCCCCGATCCAATTAACCAAATAATTATTGCCGGACCCGTTATTGTTATTTACCAAATCGGCGTCGTTGCCGTATTAATTGCCATTGCAAAAACACGACGAGCAGAAAAATTTCAAAACCAAACGGCTACAGCCAGAAAAGCCGTGCCGGAACTTGCAACCGCACAAGTCGCGCCACAACCCCTGGCAACCCAAGCAACTATTCAAGCAAACACCCAAACACCAGCGCAACATCAGACGATAAAAACAATGGACGGCATCCTTATCCGTCGCAGCGCACCCCAGTTACAGATTCCTAAACGGCAAAATTCACAGCCAATAGTCCCTCCGGCACGCATGCAACCAGTCCAATCAGCCGCAATCGAAGGGCGCAAAAATTTCTACATCGACGGCATTATCGCACCACGCCAGGCAACAAGTTTTTAGTTACAAAGATTACTCTTTATTTAAAGAATTACCGATGTCATCGATGGTATTTTTCAACTCTTCACCCGAGCCAGCAACTGATGTCACTATTTCTTCCCGGAGCTCATCAAAACCACTGGTTAGCTCATTAACGCTGTCTGCTAGATCATCAAGTCCTAGATAATTTAAAAAGCCCATAAGTTATTACCTTTCGCTTTTATTTTTACGAGAGCGACGACGCGATAAAACAACATACACAATACCCACAACCGCTACAGCTATAAGTAAAGCACCCGAAGCCGAAGCAATAGCCGCATCGGGTGAAAGTCCCATAAATCCAGTGTTAGGAGATTGGGTGGTCGTTACCGGAATACACCCCTCTGATGTTTGCTCACATCCACTATAAAACTGCGCACCATACTCATCGCCTCCATAGGCTTGGGCGAAAAAGACGTTCGTGGTTACTGAATAATCTAGTTTCATAAGCTCTTTTCTTGAGTTTACTGCTTACCACAAGCGAAATCAAGCAGTATAATGAATTTCCTTATTGACAATACCGAATATGCTTATAAAATAATGGGTATAGTATC
>CAMPIW010000059.1 GCA_946886635.1 uncultured Candidatus Saccharibacteria bacterium
CCATCTACCAAGTGGTTATGAGCCGCCTGCTCTAACCGATGAGCTACAGCCCCGCTTCGGACATTATACCGCAGTTGTATCTGTCATGGCTAGGGTCGAGAGTGTTATAATACTCAAAGAGCAAGCCATAAGCTTCATACCTATGCAAAAAATAAATGTCCGAAAACTACTATACGCTATTCGCCATAAATACTTGACGTTTAATAATCTCGTTATTTTAACGGCATTCTTGATTGCCGTCGGATGGGTATGGGGGTCATTGCAGGTTATGCAGCGAAACTATGGCCTACAAAAAGAAGTAGACTATAAAAAGCGCGAACTTCAATTAGCAGAATTGCAGCGAGATAGTTTAGAACTGCAAAAGCGCTACTACGAGACCGATGAATATAAAGAATTGGCGGCTCGTGAATCACTTGGTTTGGTGATGCCAGGCGAAAGTGTGCTTATCTTACCCGATAATTCGGAGGCGGTAAAACAGGCCGACGCAAAGGGTTCGGGTTCGGGCACGACTACTGTAGCTCGAGATAGAACAAGTAACTTAGAACAGTGGCTGAATTTCTTGTTTGGTGGATACAGTAAGAGTATTAATTCGAGTGACGATTCTGACGCATAACAGATGTTTTTGAACCAGCTGCGCCTCTGCTATACTTAAGGCAAACAACGGATACGGAGATATAATGAGCGAATCAAAAAGCAGTAGCCTAAAGTTAAAATGGGGAATTATTTTAATTGTCTGGCCGGTTGTGGCGTTGATTGCGTCACTTATTATTTACGCAATTTCTAACTGGGTGTTTGGCGCGTCTGGCGGTTCTGTCGTAACGACTATCGTAAACGTACTTCTATTTATAATGGGAGCAACAGCAATAGCACTAGGTGGACCTTCAATTGTAGTGGGAATTGTTATGTTGGCAACGCGTGGTGGCTCTTCGTCTACGAACCCTTCAGTTACCCAATCCTCGGCTAGCACAGGAGCTCATGTAGTAAACGGAGCGCCAAAAAAAGGCAAAGGCATGAGCATTGCCGGTATGGTACTCGGTATTACTTCTATAGTATTTATTTATCTTAACTTTGTGCTTGGTGTGTTGGCGATTATATTTAGCGCCATTGGTTTAAAGCGTGGCGAAGGAAAGGGTATGGCTATTGCTGGGCTGGTGACTGGTATCGTTGGTGTTATTATTGGGCTCGTCCTTGGGATAATCGTGGCATTTGCGGCGTACGCGGGTGTTACGCAAGCGGCTAATGATACACAGGTTCAAACGCAGGCCATAACAACGCAAACACAAGCTGAGTTATTTTATACAATGAACGGTAGCTACCCAAACCTTGCTGAAATCCGTAACGAAATAGCCCAGGAAGATTCGGATATTATAATTGGATCGCAAGGTGAAGAATCGCCAGAGGATATCATTTATATTCCATGTTATGGCGACGGAGCGGTTATTTGGTACTGGGACTCAGAGGATGAAGAGTACAAAACAATAAATGTAGGGGCAACCGACTACTGCGAATGGGAGTAAACAAAAAAGGCTTCGAATCAAGTTCGAAGTCTTTCTTGGTAGCGGGGGTAGGATTTGAACCTACGACCTTGTGGTTATGAGCCACACGAGCTAACCGGGCTGCTCCACCCCGCGGCACATATACTACCTTAACAGATATGGACGAGTATTTCAACCCGCGACACTACGATACAAGCTTTTGAGCAGCGACCCGTATGGCTTCTGACCACGATAAAAAGGCGTGCGGAGTATCAGCAAGCTGAGTAGCAGTGAGCTCGTGTTTAACCGCTAATCCGATTTCGTGAATCATTTCACCAGCGTTAGGTGCAATGATTGTTCCTCCTAAAATAACACCCTTTTTATCGGCAATAAGTTTAACAAACCCGTCGCGAAAATCTGCTGTGTTACTTCGAGCAATAATACTCAGTGGTGCGATTGCTTTTTTGACAGACAAATCACGTCGGCGACAATCGTCTTCACTTAAACCAACCCGGGCGATTTCGGGGTAGGTAAATATGATACTTGGTGTGGCTGTGTAATCGGGCGTAAGCTTTGTACGTTCAAGTATATTGTGCGCAGCAATCCGGCTTTCAAGCAGGGCTGAATGCGTGTTGCTGTCGCGGCCTAGTACGTCACCGGCCGCGTAAATGTGCCTAGTGCTAGTTTGCAGCTGTTCACTCACTTCAATACCCTTTGGTGTGTGGCGAACGGATGCATTTTCAAGGCCAAGGTCGACGTTTGGTAGGCGACCGGCAGCAATCAGAACTTCATCAACTTTAATATGTTTTTCAACGCCACCACGACTAATAAGAATTTTTTTACTCAGGCCTTCTTTTTCTACTGATAGCACTCGAGTATGGGTAAGAATAGATGCGCCTTTTTGTTCGGTCAAAATACGTTCAACTGTTTCGGCTACCTCTGGATCTTCATGAGGAAGGATGCGGCCGGCTTGTTCGGCAATGTGCACCTTTGTGCCAAACGTAGCCATGAGCTGAGCGATTTCAATACCATATTGACCACCGCCAATAATTAACAAGCTCTTAGGTGGACGAAGTGCTTCAAGGATAGTGCGCGGCGTAAAGTATTCAATTTCATCAAGACCTTGGATTTTTGGTATGATCCACGACGAACCAGTGGCTATTAAAAAGTGAGCAGCAGATAAATGTCGGCGGTTAACGGTAATTTCATGTGGAGTTAGGAAATGGGCCTTACCGTTAAATGCGCTGACTCCATTATTTTCATAAAAACGACGATTATTCGCAGCTCCGGTACGTTGAACAACAAGGTTCTTCCAGTTTCGAATAGAAGGGTAGTTATACCCAAGTGTAGAGGTGCGGAGGCCGAAACGACCGGCGTGACGCCCTTCGTCGTACACCCTAGCGGCGTGGAGTAACGCTTTAGTAGGAACGTCGCTCCAGTTTGGCGAGTCGCCACCAAAAGTATCCTCTTCAATAATTGCAACACGTTTGCCAGCGCGTGCGGCAATAGCAGCAGCCGCGCTGCCGCCGGCGCCGCTTCCTATTACAATGAGGTCGTAGTCGAATGAATGTTTTGCCACAGGGTTCTCCTTAAAATGTCGTATGGTGATGTTCGTATAAATAACTTGCGTCTGGGTGGTAGGCTCGTAAGTACCGGGCGGCAACGCGGCGTACGTCGTTGCTGGTTATCTCGGGATGAATTTCTGCCCAAGTCGCAACTTCGCCAACGACGCGCCGGGCAATGCTATCAGAGTGCCCGGCTGGTGCACCTGCACTAAGGCAGGCGGCAACAATACTCTTATGTAGCTTTTCACGGTCAAACGGCTCTGGGCGGCGGTAACGGCTGTTTTTTACTATGTTTGTTGTCCCACCCATATACGTTACTGAACCCCTGTTACTGCAGTGAGGATTTTACTGACATAGACGAAGAAACCAAGCACAATCAAAGCGCTTCCCGAGCTAAACTGCAAAAAACGCTTATTTTCGGTGCGCCATTTCTGAATGCGCGCTAGTGATTTGCCGCTTCCAACGAGCGACCAAACGATAAGGAGCCCAAGCAGTGAAATGACAGTATAAATACCAATACCAACCAGTTGCCATATGCCCGGTAGGTCAATAAGTACCAGTGCGGTTATGGCCACAGTAGGAATGATGAAAACGAGTTCGGCGATAACACTGGTAAGCCCAAGGCTAAACGCCTCTGCACTTTGGTTGGTTTTCTTGCTTCGTTGATTAAGGAATTTTGCAAAGCTACGGGGAATCCATAGTTCGGTGCCGTCGGTACGCCGACGGTAGTAGAAAAGCCATACGGCGACACCAATGCCAAATACAAGTCCACACACAAGTGCCCAAACAAGGAGCGGAATTTCAGTACCAAATGAATGCAAGAA
>CAMPIW010000060.1 GCA_946886635.1 uncultured Candidatus Saccharibacteria bacterium
AGCACCCAATTATTGAACTAATTGAAAAAACACGAGAACTCGCCAAGCTCAAAAACACCTACGTTGATGCATTGCCAAAACTTGCCGATATCCGCGATCGAGTGCATACAACTTTTAGCCAAGATGTCGCAGCAACAGGCCGGCTTAGTAGTACAAATCCAAACCTTCAAAACATTCCTATTCGTACCGAGCAGGGGAGGAAAATTCGCGAAGCGTTTATTACCG
Source organism: uncultured Candidatus Saccharibacteria bacterium (assembly GCA_946886635.1). The sequence goes on from CAMPIW010000060.1 coordinate 226, forward strand.
ACGGCGATAAAGTGCTAGTAAGTGCCGACTATTCACAATTTGAGCTTCGACTTGCTGCTATTCTTTCGGGTGACGAAAAGCTCATCAACGACTTTAATGGCGATGTTGATGTTCATACAAAAACCGCTAGCGAAGTGTACGGCATCCCTATGGACGACGTTACAAAAGATCAACGCCGAGCTGCTAAGGTGATTAATTTTGGTGTTCTTTATGGCATGAGCCCACATGGCCTAGCAGCAAATACCGGTATGTCATTTACACAAGCCAAAGACTTCATTGATCAGTATTTTGAACTACGCGCACCAGTTCGTAAGTTTATCGACGCTACGCTTGAAGAGGCGCGTACAGAAGGCTACGTTGAAACCTACTATGGTCGTCGCCGCCCAACACCTGATGTAAAAAGCTCTAACTTTATGGTTCGGGCTGGTGCCGAACGAGCTGCCGCCAACATGCCGATTCAGGGTACCGAAGCAGATTTAATGAAACGCGCCATGATAAAAGTTGATGAAGAACTGGGTGATTTGGGCGAGCAAATTCTACAAATTCACGACTCAATTTTGGTTGAGTGTCCAAAAGAAAACGGTGAAAAAGTAGCTGAGCTTTTGAAGCGTGTTATGGAAAATATTGCACCCGAACTAAAAATTGCATTAAAAGTTGATGTACATATTGGTAATACATGGGGGGATTTATAAATGATTAAAGCGATAATTTTTGACTGTTTCGGCGTACTGCTCGGTAATGCTTACAAAACGCATTTAATGGAAGTTGAACAAACGGATCCAAAAAGGGCCGACGAGATCCGCGCTATAAACCACGCCTCAGACATGGGTATCCTTACGCACGAAGAATCAGCAAAGCATATTAGTGCGCTATTTGGCATGGAACCCGAAGAGTTTATGGCCGAGCAGCACAACGTTGAGATTCCCAATAAAGAGCTTCTCGACTACATAGCGGCGCTCAAACAAACGTACAAAACGGCAATGCTCAGTAACATCAGTAGCCGCGAACGGTTAAGTATTAGGTTCACCGACGGCCAATTGCAATCACACTTTGACACTATTGTCGCCTCGGGTGACGAAGGCTTCGTAAAACCCCAGCCGGAAATCTACCACATTGCCGCTCTTCGCCTTGGTGTTGAGCCTTCTGAGTGTGTGTTTATAGATGATATTGCCGAGTTTTGTGATGGCGCGCGTGCCACTGGCATGCAGGCAATTCAGTATGTAACCAACCAGCAGGTGATAACAGATTTAAACACTCTCATTGACGGGGGTGATAAAAGAGACTAAGGTAGGGGTATGGCTAATTATCGAACTTCACGCATACTTCCAACAATTCTTACCATCGTTGTTATCGTTGTCGTTATAGCAGGTATTGTCGCGTTAGCGCGCTTCTTGTTTACCGGCTCAACCGACCCATCGCAATCAGCCCTCGACACATCACAGCAAGACCTTCTTAACACTTCCGACGGTCGCTCGGTCAGCATGACTGTACGCGGCCCAATTGTTGCCGATGAAGACTTCCGTTCGTACCGCATTACCGTTTCGCCAACATCGCGCCAATTCGAGGCCTTTAGCGGGTATCTCGATGCTATTACCGACCAACAAACACTCTCGAACAATACCGCGGCGTACAGTCAATTTGTTCATGCGCTCGACAAAGCGAACATGGCGAAAGGTACGCCATTTGAAGGTGATAAAAATAATGTTCTTGGTATTTGTGCAACCGGTAGGGTATACGAATTTAACATTCTTGACGCGGGCGACGTTGACGAAATGTTGTGGACCTCAACCTGCGGCGGTTCACCTGGCTCACTCGATGCTAGTGCAACTCAACTTTCGAAACTATTTATTAACCAAATTCCAGACGGTTCAAATATAACAAATAGTCTCAAGTTGTAGGTAGCTGTGCCCGAACTTCCTGAAGTAGAAACCGTCCGCCGCGGGCTCTCGAGCCTCATTATTGGCAAAACCGTCGCCTCTGAAACGCACGATACCATTAAAGGTTTCCCTAATACAGTGCACGACGTAAACCAGTTTTTGATTGGTGCTTCCATTACCGATGTACGTCGCCGCGCCAAGGTGTTGATGATCGACCTTTCAACCGGTTATAGCCTTTTAATCCATCTTAAAATGACCGGGCAGCTTGTTTTTGTGGGCGATACACGCTTTGGCGCCGGCCACCCTAACGACAGTCTGGTTAATGAACTTCCCGATAAATCGACGCGCGTTACACTTACTTTTAAAGATGGTTCTGCGCTCTTTTTTAATGACCAACGCAAATTTGGTTGGATGCGTCTTATGCCAACTATTGAAATACCGAACATCAATTTTATGCAAAAGGTGGGCCCAGAGCCACTGGCCGATACGTTTACACCCCAAGAATTTATGCAACGTTTCGCTCGTCGTGCTAAAACAACCATTAAAGCCGCGCTGTTAGACCAATCGGTTGTTGCTGGCGTAGGAAATATTTACGCCGATGAATCACTATGGGGTGCAAAAATTCACCCACAACGTCTTGTAGGCAGTCTAACTGAACAAGAATATAGCGCACTATACACTGAACTTCGCGCGGTTATGAACTTGGCGGTTGAAAAGGGCGGGTCTTCAAATAGCACCTACGTAAATGCCGAGGGTAAAAAGGGGAGTTACATGGATTTTGCCCGTGTTTTTAGGCGAGAAGGTTTACCATGCCCACGGTGCGGGACAACAATTGAAAAAACTCGTGTAGCTGGGCGTGGAACACATATTTGCCCACATTGTCAGCAAGTCGAATAACGGATGCTTACACTGGTATACTAAAGCTATGATTACTTGGTTAGTAGGAGAAAATACGTTTGAAGTTCGTGAGGCGCTTAAGGCTATCGAAGCGGCATTTAACGGCACGCCCGAACGTATTGACGGCTCTGAACTTACGCTCGCTCGTTTACCAGACTTGCTTATGGGTATGAGTCTTTTTTCAACTGAGCGACTCGTTATTATTTCAGACATTTCACACAATAGTTCGTTGTGGGAAAAGATTCCCGATTGGCTTACGCGCGTTAACGACGATATCCACATCGTGTTCATCGACGCTAAGCCCGACAAACGAACCACAAGTTACAAGGCACTAAAGCAAGCTGCAAACGTACAAGAGTTTCCAGCCTGGACCGAGCGCGATACCCAAAAAGCTGAGCAGTGGGTAAGTGCTCGGGCGACTGCTCAAAACATCTTACTTGATAGAAAAACCGTTCAGCACCTTGTTGCACGGGTTGGGCTTGATCAGTGGCAGCTTGCGCATGCCCTCGACACGCTTTCGTTGCTTGACGAGGTGACGATTGCAATCATTGATGATAGTATTGCGCCGAATCTCCACGAGAACATTTTTCAGCTTTTCGAAACCGCGCTTGAAAATAAACCCGTGCAGGTAGCAGAGAAACTTAAAACGCTCGCCCTTCACGAAGACCCCTATGCATTTTTTGCACTCCTTAGCTCGCAGGCGCTTACGCTTGCTGCTGTCACGTACGCGCCTGATGTCGCCAACCCAGCCAAGGATTTTGGCATCCACCCATTTGTCGCCTCTAAGCTCGTTCGCCATGGCAAGCGTCTTGGAAAAAACAAAGTAGGGCAGATTATCGAAGCATTTGCGAAAACCGACGCCGA
>CAMPIW010000061.1 GCA_946886635.1 uncultured Candidatus Saccharibacteria bacterium
TAATGTCGTTCCCGACGGCTATTACAACGTCCAATTTAAGATTTACCAGGACGGTACCGGCACCGAAGCCGGCAACCCAGGCGGCAGCCTAAAGTGGACCGAGACCCACATAAACAACAATGGAACCAGTGGGGTCTTTGTTAAAAACGGCTACCTCTCTGTCGACCTCGGGTCAAGAACACCATTCGGCACCAGTATCGATTGGAACCAAGACACCTTATGGCTCTCGATGAATATCGCAGGGTCTTCTGCCTCTTGTACCCAATTTGGTACCGCCCCTTGTGTCGCCGACGGCGAAATGCTTCCAATGAAACGCCTCACAGCAACACCGTACTCACTTAACTCGGCAAAGCTTGGCGGTATCAGTGCCGATGGCTTTATTCAAAACGGTACCGCTCTCCAGACGGGTAATTTCAATATTGATGGAACTGGTACGGCAAACCTACTTCAAGGTATCACGGGCATTGAAGTACCAAGCATCGACCGATCAACAGCGGGCACACTCACTATCGGCGAATCGAACGCAACAACCATCGCAATTGGCACAACAACAGGCGACCAGACAATAAATATTGGTACTGGCGCAGGAAATACTACTCTTGCAATCGGTAATAACAGCGGAAGCTCTTCGCTTACCTTGTCGGGGGGTACGTCCGGTGTTCAAATCGCCTCGGCCGGTGGGCTTACCGTACACACTCAATCCACCAATCGCGACACGCTCGTTATTGGTAGCGATGGTAGCGCTGCAGTTAACCTTTCAAGCGCAACTGGCTTCTCTATTAACGACGAATCCGACCAAAGCGTCCTTCAAATCGGTAGCGATGGAACGATTCAAACGAGTACAAATAGCACACTTGCAATTAACGGCACCGCACAGTTCAACCAAGGCGTTCAGGTTGGCAATGGCGTAGCTGACGGCGAACCGTCGCTCATAACTCTCGACCGCGATGCAGCGGCACCAACAGCAACCGGCGACGCAATTCTTGGTAGCATGTACTACAACACGACCCTTGGAAAGATTCAGTGTTATGAAGCTGACGGCTGGGGTGCATGTAGCTCAAGTCCCGACACCTTTGTTACCCTTAGCCCTGAATACGCAAATGCCGTTACCAACGGAACCGGCATCGGCGACCTTACCTCAGACATCTGCTCAGACTCGCTTAACATTAACGATGGCAGCTCGCTTCAGCCGACCGTTTGTGGCACAAACGAAACATATAACTTCTACAGCTGGAACTCTGCCGAAGTAAGCGCCCAAACCAAGAGTATCTACGTCACCTATCAACTACCATCGAACTTCACGAAGTTTGTGGCTGGCTCTACTGCACTGTCAGGACGCACCGATAGCGCCGATGCAAGCGTTAATTACCAAGTGTACCGCAACAACGGCAGCGGACTCACCGCTTGTGGATCGGTTGTTGCCGTATCAACTGGCGCACAGACAACTTGGCAAAAGATTAGCGCTTCAGGAACCGCCGACCCAGCAAACTGTACTTTTGCAGCTGGTGATAGTATCGTCTTCAAGATTGATCTTACTGCAGCCAATGGCGCCAACGCTTACGCCAGCACATTAGGATTTGCATTTAGCGATGATTAAGTTTAAAAGACCTTCGAAACGTATGTCTATCGCCATAATGGCCGCTGGTGCCCTTGTTTTTGTACTTGCTTGTATTGGCGTCGGCATCCTGATTGCTAACACTCCCCAAACATCTGAAATCGAACAAGGTGTCGCCCCTAACGCTCCTGATTTTCCGGCGGTACTGCCTGCAAATAAAAAAATAGACTCACTTGGTGGATGGCAAAAACTTATCTCTCCAGACGGTGAAACCTTTTATGTTTTCCTCGATACGCTCGATGGCGTACCAATTAAGGTCAGCCAACAAGAACTACCAGCTACCCTTAAAGACGACATCGACAGTAGCATTGCCGAAGTTGCCAAGGGATATAACGCTACCGACACCCTTACCGCAAATGGAACCAAGGCCTATATTGGCACTTCAGCAAAAGGACCTCAATCGGTTATTTTTGCGAGAAACAACGTGCTGGTATTAATTGTCTCGGAACAGAAAATCCAGGACGAATCCTGGATTACCTATATTTCTTCGCTAAAATAAATATTTTCTATAAAATAATAAAACTACTGCTCGTCCTTAATGAGTTGCGCAGCTCTTCCGTCGTCGCGAAGGTTCTGGAAGTAAAGCATCTGACTTTTCGAAATAATCATTTCGTCTTGCGGGTCGTAAATTGCTTCGCTTAACTTAATGAGCTGGGCCTTGCTTGCCGTATCATCCGATGCATCAGCAGCAGTTTCGTCAGTTGTATTCGTTTGCAAGAAATATACATTGGTAAGTTTTAGCTGTGTATCGTTAAGTGCGGTAAGTTTACCAAAGTAAATTTGACCGTTCATTAGGTAGACAGTTTGATACTTGTCGGTTTCAATGCCAGCAACAGTGTTTTTGTTATTCGTCGACCATAGAAACCACCCACCAACAGCAACCGCGATAATAAGCAGCGCGACAGCTAGTGTCCACCAACTACTCTTCTTTGAAGATCTATTTTCTTGTGGTGCGCGATACGCCCCACTCGAGCGAGGAGAGGTTTTTGGTTGTTCGTCCTTTACTGGCTGTGGCTGGTCTTCTACTCGTTGAGACGACTGGCTTTGCCCAGACCTATTAATAACGCGCCGATCGGCCGGCTGAGGTGTACGATACGGGTCACCGTTCACGTGTTTTCTCCAATTCTACCTAATCCTATTTGCCTTTTATCATAGCATAAGGGTCATAGCGGGTTCAATAAAGGGTGCTTCGTTAAGCAACCCCTCGTTACTTCGTTTCAATATACTTTTTTAATCGCTCGATGTATAACACGTACGTATTTCGCGACTTTGCGAGTAGTTTTTTGATTTCAAGACTTTTTAAAACCCGCCCTGCAGTCTCTCTTGTAAGCCCCAACGAATTGGCAATTTCTTGCTGAGTAACCGATAGTTTGCGCACCGCCTTATTGGGGAATGTCGAGCCGAGCGTTTCGGCAAGATATAACAGTGTTAAGGCAACTTTTTCAGGTGCCTTCGGCTGTTCAAGGGCTTCTATATGGCGCAGGGTAGTTAATAAAATTTTCGTTATACGAACATGGCGCGCAAAAAGGCTATCGATATCGTTCGATATGAACTGTAGGTATTCGTCGCGCGGTACAAGCCGAATAGCGCAACGGGTATATGCCTCGTAGAAATATTGACACTTATCAATCAGCTCAATCGTAAAGCCAATTGGTATATCCTCACCTTTGGTGTCGATTGAAATAATATGTTCTTCACCAGTCGAGGCAATGGTGTACGTTTTAATAATTCCGGACTCAATAATATAGAGACCCTTTGGAACTTCACCTTTAAGTAAGACCGTCTGGCCTTTCTCGAAGAGAAGCAAGGGATAGTTCAACAAAAACCGATCAAAGGCAGCTATTGCGACACACCTCTTATCTGGAAAAACCTACCCGAGGTATTCCCTATTCATTTTACGCCTACTGTCAGCGGCTTACAATGCCCACCCC
>CAMPIW010000062.1 GCA_946886635.1 uncultured Candidatus Saccharibacteria bacterium
CATCGGAACTAGCGATTGTTCGACCTGATACTGGCTCTGGGCTCAAAAAACTATTTGTATCTATGCCGAATAAAGAAACATCCTCGGCTTCATCAAGTTCCACTGTTGCGACGCCAGCACCCAACGCTGCCACTTCATCATTCAACATACCTTCGTAATCTGACCCAAAAAGAAGCGACCGTCCAATAGTGTTATTGGCGTCTTCATTGAGAATAATGCCGCTCGCATTCCATTTATCTAGGGCAGAAGTGTAGCTTGTCGCAAGGCCATACGCCAAGGCCGTTAAGAAAAACACTAGGTAGCCCACCAATATAATAACTATCGTTATAAGAACAAATCGTGATTTTTCTTTAAGAATTTCATTTATTGCTAAGAACATCTGTCGTCATTATAGCAGTTGTGGGGTTGCTACGGTCTAGTTAATGATGCCCGAAACCACCTTCTGTAACTCCGGAACAACCTCCTTTTCAAACCATTCATTTCGCGTAAACCAACGAAAGTTCAGTGGAGATGGATGAACCAGCGGAAAGTAATCTGGTAGAAAATTTTCGTAACTACGTACTGTTTCGGTAAGGGTGCCGTGTACGTTGTTTGGGAGATAATACTGCTGTGCGTATTTTCCAATTAAAATTGTCAATTTAACTTTCGGCATATGCTCGCGTAAACGTGCGTGCCAAAGTGGTGCAAATGCTTTACGCGGCGGTAAGTCACCCGACTTGCCTTTGCCAGGGTAATAAAAATCCATTGGAATATGGGCAAATAGAGCAGGGTCACGAAATTGCTCTTCACTAACACCCAGCCACCTCATCAAGCGCTGCCCGCTTGCATCGTTCCAGGGCAAACCACTTTCCTGCGCACGAATACCCGGCGCTTGACCTACAATTATAATTTTTGATTGAGCGGAAGCGGCAAATAGTGGCACGTAACCCCGCGCTGTATAGTCTTCGTTGCTTTCATGTTCGGCAATCTCACGCCAAATGTTTAAAAACTCATCCTTCATCGTCTTTACCCTCAGAATCCAGAGCCGACTTCGGATACGTAACTTCTTTATCGTCAATAACGGCAAATGAAGTCAGCTTATGCTCTCGAACAGAGCCTTCACTAATTATCTCGCAGACTGGTATTTCCCTCGCTACTAACGCATCGGCAACCAACGACCTATGACAGCGCCAGGGTACTGCCTCGGCACACATAATCGCTGCGGTCGAATGTTGAGAGAGTTTTATAAGTTCACTTACCCCCTCTTTAAATTCATCGCTTTGCATATAATCGGCATAGTTACGAAACGATTTATTGCGCCATGCATCATTAATCGAATTTTTACTTGCTGGCCGCAAACCACCTAAGTTTTTCATGTATATGTACTGTATGTCGTGCGCGCTTAAACTATTCTCTAGTTCTTCATGCCCGTACTGAGGGTTATGCCTCGATTTGGGTATAGTGCGTATGTCTACCAGCGCGGTGACGGAATGCATCTTCAATAAGTCTATGAACTCGTTTATTCCCCTAGTTGAATGTCCTATGGTAAATATCGTCTGCATACTTCTAGTATACCGCGATTGCTATAGCATAGGTGAGTGCTTAGCCTTAGTAACGACCCCTATTATTACCTCCATTTTGTTGCTACAATATAAATTCAATGATCACACTTGATATGTCTCGGGAAACAGTAAACCGAACACTTGCGGAATTTCTTAGCGCGCAAAAAGCATCTTCACATGCAATCCACCCCTCTTATGGTCGCCTATATGAGGAAATCGAACGCGTCGTATTCGCTGGCGGAAAGCGCCTTCGACCTCACCTTTTGTTCATGGGCTATGGTTCATACGACGAATCGATTGCTAAAGTTGCAGCCGCACATGAGTTACTTCATGTTGCACTGCTTGTGCATGATGACATAATCGACCGCGACATAATCCGCCACGGCCAGGCAACTATTCATCAAAAATACGACATCGCCCATTACGCACCTTTTATTGATAGCCCAATCGATCGTCACCACTTTTCAACCAGCGCCGCATTACTTGCGGGTGATTTATTAATTGCATCGGCCTACGAGCTTATTCGCCAAGCCAACTTGGATGCTGAAAAAACGCAAGCAGCGATTCGCCTTATTGGCACCGGTATTTTTGAAGTTGCAGGTGGCGAGCTACTTGATACCGAAGCCCCCTTTATACCTGAAGCTTACGACCCCATGCTTGTGTACCGGTACAAAACAACTGGGTATTCATTTATATCCCCACTACTGTCTGGGGCGACGCTATCAGGATCTGTTTCTAGCGAAGACCTCGAAAAGCTTCGAACGTGCGCCACCAATCTTGGCATCGCGTATCAAATTAAAGACGACTACTTAGGTGTATTCGGTGAAAGTGCTAAAACAGGTAAGTCGACAGTGAGCGACCTCCGCGAAGGTAAACAAACGATACTCGTAACAGAGTTTGCAAAACGCGCCTCGCTCGCTCAACTCGCCTTATTTGAACGTACGTTTGGCAAAAAAGATGCGAGCGAAGATGAACTTTCGGAACTCCGTGAGGCATTCAAAGCGTCAGGTGCACTTGATGAGGCGGCTCGGCTTGGTGATGAATTTACTCAGCTTGCTATTAACGCCGTGGATGAGCTCAGCGACGTAACCCTACAAAAAAACCTCCACGACCTTGTCCAGCTACTTAATGAAAGGCTCTCGTAATAATGGATTCGTACAACAGTCTAAGCTACCGCATATCTGAACTGACCACCAAGTCATACTCCACCTCATTTTCAATGAGTGGTCGACTATTTGACGCTAAAATCCGCCCGCACATTTATGCAATTTACGGGCTTGTTCGCATCGCCGACGAGATTGTCGACACCTACATGGGCGCAGACACCAGGGAGCAACTTGACGCCTTAGAGACGCACGTACTCGAACAGCTCAAGTCCAAGCAGCCATTCTCACCAAACCCAATCGTACAATCGTTCGTCGTAACCGCTCAACGTTTTAATTTTGGCAGCGAACTTATTAAGCCATTCTTCAAAAGCATGCGTACCGACATTACAGCAAAGAGTTTTAGCAAAAAATCTTACGATGAATATATTTATGGGTCAGCCGAAGTAATTGGTCTTATGTGCGTTAAGGTTTTTGCCAACGACAACACGCTATACAACAACCTTAAGCCGGGCGCCTTAGCGCTTGGCCGCGCCTATCAAAAAGTAAACTTCCTCCGCGACATGCGCTCCGACTTTTACGAACGCGGGCGGGTTTATTTCCCTGGCGTATCGTTTGAATCGTTTAATGACACTGTAAAAAAAGAAATTGAAGCCGATATTGAAAAAGACTTCCGTGAGGCTGCGGCTTCAATTCAAGCCATCCCACGCTCGGCTCGTGCTGCAATTAGTACGAGCTACGACTATTATTGGCAGCTCTTCATTCGCCTTAAGCGAGCTTCGGCAACTGACATCAAAACCCGTCGCCTACGTGTTCCCAATACTATAAAAATTGCAATTTTTTCAAAAGCAAAGTTGGTACGACAATGAGCAAATCAGTCATTATTATCGGTGGTGG
>CAMPIW010000063.1 GCA_946886635.1 uncultured Candidatus Saccharibacteria bacterium
AGTAGGGTAGTTGATAGGTATAATGACTCATATGAGTATTCGAAAAATTGTTAAAACTATTATCCCTACGAAACTATTTGCCGCAGTTGAGCCAACAGGACATCTTATTGAATCAATGATCGCCGCTACGCAACATGGGTTTCCCGGCAAAAAACTTCGTGTCATTGGCGTAACAGGCACCAATGGAAAAACGACAACGTCGTTCTTTATTCAGAAAATGCTCACCGAGGCGGGTATTTCTACTGCATTAACGAGTACAGTTGCGTATGGCGTGGATAACGATATTCAACGCCAGATGGAGCACATGACGACAACTAAAGCCGGTATTTTACAAAGTCGGTTGAAAAGCTTTGCCAAGCAAGGTGCTGAGTGGGCGGTTATCGAAACCTCAAGCCACGCTCTGGCCCAAAATAGGGTATGGGGTATTCCATTCGAAATAGCCGTGCTAACCAATCTTACGCATGACCACCTTGAATACCACGGTACATTTAAAAAGTACCAAGAAGCCAAACGGAAACTTTTTAAAATTGCTAATAAACACGGGTTCAAATATGGTGTCGTGAACGCCGATGATGGTAGTGCAGAGTTGTTTGCCAGTACTGTCGCTAATTCAACAACATACGGCATTACAAACGGTGAGGTTACAGCGACAGATGTAAAGCTTACCAACGAAGGATCAACCTACACCGCAACCGCTGGCGATGATGTGTATAGCATCACCATCAATATTCCCGGCGAATTTAACGTAAGCAATAGCTTGGCGGCGATTTGTGTTGGACGTAAGCTCGGCCTTACTAAAGAACAAATTGAACAAGGGCTTGCGGCGCTTACATCAGTTGAAGGGCGTATGAACGCAATTAACGAGGGTCAGGAATTTAAGGTTTTAGTAGACTTTGCCAGCACACCCGATGGGTTCGAAAAATTCTTCAGTAGTGTGCGACCACTCGTAAAAGGGAAGCTTGTGGCGGTGTTTGGTTCGGCTGGTCGTCGCGACGAAAGTAAGCGCGCCGAGCAAGGACGTATTGCCGGTAAGTACGCTGATGTAATAATTGCAACAGAAGAAGATGACCGCGACGACGACGGAGATAAAATTTTAAAACAAATTGCTGATGGAGCAATTGAATCGGGGAAGGTACTCGATGATTCGCTCTTCCTTGTTCCCAATAGGGAAGATGCAATAGGGTTTGCGTTTACCAAAGTAGCAAGTAGCGACGATATGGTGGTGCTTTTAGGAAAAGGGCACGAAAAAACCATCGAACGAGCCGATGGTGAGTATCCGTGGAACGAATCAGATGTCGCGAGCGCAGCGTTACAAGCTTTAGTAAGTGAAGGTAAGATCAATCAAGCGTAAGTGTGGTGCAACGAATATAGCCACCGCCCTTAGAGAGTTCGCGAATATACGGTGTTAGTACAGTAAGTCCATGCGACTCTAGCTTAGATTTAAGCTCGGGCGCACCGTCACCCATAATAACGGTTTCGCCAGTAGACACCAGGTTACAGGCAAAAGCTCGCTCGGCTTCATCAAGGCTTACTTTAATCGTATCAATCACACCGCTATCTTCGAATTCTTTAATTTTTACTTGGCTTTCGGTAGTAAATGCTTCTGGGCAGTAGGCAATGAGGCCTGGCGTATCTTCATTGGGGTGACGAATAATGGATAAGGCGAGGTCAATATCGTAGAAAAAGCTGTCTTCCCAACCTGATATTGGGTTGATCACCGGTTCTCCGGCTGTATCAAACTGTGGAATTGTTTGAAGCTGGATGCGGGTATACCCGAGTGCATCGGCTGCAAAAATTTGTGCTTCCAGGTCACTTCGGTAGCCCTTGCCGCAGAATAAGTAGTCACCGCACGCCAGTGCGTCGCCTTGGCCACTAAAGCGAAGGCCTTCGGGTACTTCAATAATCTCTTTGCCCATATCGCGAAGAATAGCCCGAGCATATGCCTCTTCGGCTTTTCGTACATTAGGTAGGCGAGCAGGAATTGCTTTATTTCCACGTACTAACGCCCAGTTTGCTGTGTACACACCATCTTGGCTATTAACAGGCGATGTAACTGTAACAACACTTATACCTGCAGATTGTAACGCGTCTTTAATTGCGTCGTGCTCGGCCTGCGCAACCGATACATCAGTATGAGAATCAAAATAGTATGGGTTAATTGCTTGTTCGGCGCTAAAATTGAGCGCGTCTGACATAAGAACGGTGCGGTTAATCTTCATAAAACTCTAATAATAATAATCTTTTGTGCGTTTATAGTACAGGCGTCGATGTACCTTTTCGCCTAGTTTCGTCCATGCGTTATAGCGCACTCTCGAGATAATGTAGTCGTAGCAGCCAATATAATCTACTACATTTTTACTAAACGATAGTTTAAACAGTCCAACACCATAATGGGCGTGCTCGGTATTGCCAATTTCGTCGCTGGGTGGTGATCCACAGAAATCGTGAATTGTTGCACCGTGAGATTTCGCCCATTCAATGACGTTCCACTGCAAGAAGTGGCTCGCACCGTAAGCGGTACGTTTCCGAATCGATGCACCGTCTTTATAAGTACTTTTTGTACCAAATACCATCGCATATGCACCGGCCACTACTTCACCGTCAAAATAGGCAAAAAATAATTGTCCTTTGCCAGTCGCTTCAAAAGTCTGCCAAAAGGTCTTGTAGTAATTATAACTACGAATACCAAACTGTCCTTCTGCTGTTTCTGCTAGTAGTTTGTACATTTTTTTAGCGTTCGTTTCAGTAACCTCGACTTTTTCTACCGTCACGCCATCACGCTCGGCGCGACGAACTGCGTGTCGACCTTTTTGGGGAAGTCCAGTAAGAATTTCATCCAGGCTAGGCGAAATATCAATAGTAATAGTCGAGGGGTTGGGGATAATTGGCGCGGCTTTTCTAAGTCCGTGACGCTCGAGCGTTGGGCGAGAAGAACGGCTTAATTCCGATTCTACTCTAACTGCAAAAACCCCAGCTTTCTTTGCGAGGGGTTTCACCGCTTTTAACAGGTCAAACAACTGCTTTGGAGAGGCAACGCCCGGGCCTTTCGGTAAATACCAAAACGTACCAAGTGGAAGGGTTGATTTTTCTAGTACGGTAACGGCGATTTTCCCAGCAACAATATAGCGAGGCGTATAGTTGGTTAGCTTTTTAATTTCAGAGTATTCAAAACTCGAAAAAACGTTACCGCCGTCGGGATTTTTTAAAATATGCGAATTCCAATCGGCGATTTCTTCGTTGGTTGCATAGCGAGCGGTCATTATTGTCTATTGTACCGCATCTAGCTTTCGAGGAGGGGTTTTTCGAAGTGCTGGTAATCGATTCTACCCGATTCAATCGTCCAATCGCCACCCCATTCCCAACCTAGGTTTTTCATAAGTGTTACAAGTGGGTGTGTAGCAGTGAGCGCACCGGGAGCCTCTGGATCATATACAGCACCAGGCGGGTCAACGAGCGTTTCGCCGTCAACAAAGCGA
>CAMPIW010000064.1 GCA_946886635.1 uncultured Candidatus Saccharibacteria bacterium
ATAATAGGTTTCGTTGCGTGCAAGGTGAATAATTTTTCGGCCATTTTCTTCATCGATATCTTGGAGAAGTTTAACGGTAAAAGGACCGCTACCAACCGGGTCGTTGCTGAAACTATTTTCACGAAGCTGGGCTGGTTCAATATCGCGAAGACTATGTTCGGGAAGAATTGGAAGGTAGCGAAGCGCGTGCGGAAAAGCGGAGTAAACAGCAGGAAGAGTGAAAGCGACAGTGCGATCATCAACTTCAGTTACTTTTACATCGTCCCATCCGGTAAGCGTCGAACGTGTCGCTGCATTTTGTAGTAACCCCACCGTAAAAACCACATCGCGAGCACGTACATACAATCCGTCACTCCAGCGGGCATCGGCACGGATTGAAAGTGTATAGGTTTTTTGATCTTTACTAATGCTCATATTGTCGGCAAGATCGTACGTTAAATGGCCAGTTTCATCATACGTAAGAAGTCGCGAGAAAAGCAGTTCGCCAGCCGACTCCTCGGCGCTTGTCCTAGCAAATATGGGATTGAGCGTATCAACTGGCCCTACGACCGCCTCGGCATAGGTTCCGTCAGAAGCATGAGCAGTTGTGCGGTATTGGTCTTGATACCACCAAAACTGAAAACCGGTAGCACCAATGACAACACCGATTGCAAGCACCCATAGCGCAATCCGTCGGCGTGATTCACGGAAATTATCCCACCGCTTAAATACAAAACGGCGCGCATGTTTTACAGTCGCACCTTCAACTCGCTTCATGCGACGAGATAACTCTTTAGAGTTAAAACTCATCTTTGGGAGGCGGCGCCACTTTGTTGGATCGTTATTATTAGCCACGAGTCAGTTCCTAACTAGGAATAAGGAGGCCAGCTAAAATCGAGAGGACAAAAATTACAGCAAGGATGATAGTTACTTCAAAAAGGTTTTTATCGACACCTCGGCGAGTTGTATATAGTTCACCTGATGCACCAAACCCAGCACCGAGCGTAGCCCCACGCTGTTGCAAGAGAATAGCAACAAGCATCAAGAATGAAGACGCAATCGTTATAATCTGCAAAATGGTAGTTATTGACATGTTATCTCCTACTTTTTTCGTCGCGAAGTTCAATCGCAACACTTACTATATAGTTTACCAGACTTAGGATAATTCCTGTAATAATTGAGTTACCAAATGACATCGAAATGCCTGGTGAAAGTGCCAGCGAAACATAGACCATAATCCCATTTACAACAATCGTAAACAATCCGAGGGTCAACAAGATTGCCGGAAGTGACACAATAACAAGCAACGGTTTAAACAAACTGTTAACGATTGAAAAGATGAGCCCAGCAAGCGCAAATCCCCAGAAACCAGCCGTAACATCAACGTTATCATACCCCGTTCCTAACAAACGCACAGCGATCCATAACCCAAGCGAGCTTAGTGCCCACCGAATGAGAAAAACAAGAAATTGCTGTGTCATAAGTATACTCAGTATAGCATAAGGGGCTACAAGCCTAAAGCCCGGTTGGAAGTGCTGCGCTAAGGTTTTCATACCCAGTATTGGTCACAAGGATGTTATCTTCAATACGCACACCTATCCCCTCTTCCGGTATATAGACGCCCGGTTCAACAGTTAGAACCATGCCTGGTTTAAATTCACCGAAACCTCCCAGCGATTCATGTACATCAAGACCAAGGCCATGCCCAATTGCATGCGGAAAATATTTTCGATAGGTCTTTTCGTCGCTACGTGATTTTAACAATCCAAGGCTCTGGAGTGCATCCTTCATAATTGTATCGACATTTTTTTGATATTCGGTCAATAATCCACCTGGTTTAATAAGTTTAATTATTCGTCGGTGTGCATCTTCAACCGCAGCGTGTACGGCAACTTGACGTGCAGTTGGGGTACCAATGGCATACGTGCGAGTAATATCAGCACAGTAGCCATCAACACGCGCACCGACATCCAATAAAATCAGCCCATTATTTGGAAGTTCCATATTATTTTTTTGATAATGGAGGGTGCAGGCATTTTTGTCGGCGGCGACAATCGGCTCATACGCATGAGTCGCGCCAATGCTTCTAAATGAATACGTAAACTCAGCATCGATAGTGTATTCGTGCTTAGCACTTTTTAGTAGTCTTTTAACATTCGAAAAGCTACTGCAGGTTCTATCAATCGCACGGCGCATAGTCTCAATTTCTTCGGCCTGTTTAATACTGCGCATTTTTGCCATATCTTTACGTATATTAACAACTTCTTTTGCATGCTTTTTTACAAAGTCATACATAGTTTTTGGACCAGGGTTTGGTGCAAACGAAAAATATTTTTCATGCGGATCGGGGCCGAGAGTGTATACAGCGTCGCTATTCGTAATAAGCTTTTTCATTAAAACCAAGCCTTCTTTTTGACCCATTACTGCATCGACACCGCTTACCTCCTGCGCTTGCTCGTTTGAAAGCCCTCCGTCGAATATACGATGGCTCTCTGAAATATCAGGAGCTATGAGGGTGCTCTTACCGCTCGCATCAATCATTACTATCCATCCAGGCTCTGTAATACCCGTTAGATACAAAAAATTTGCCTCTTGAATAAACGGTGCCGAGCTATCGTTCGTTTGCTGCACAGCATCGAATGCGCGAATAATCAGCGGGGTATTAGAGCGAGCGACTTGCTGTCTTCTTGAAACGTATAGTAAGGGGGTCATTGTTTCGAGTATACCACCTTGGTGCCTAGCTAAAACTTCCTCGATTAAATTCCCATTTTTTTGCGTTGAAATGTATATATCTCTTTAATTTCTTCGATTGACAATGTTTTCGGGTATATTGCTACGTCGCCGACTTGACCATTAAACGGATACCATTTGTACGTTGAGGTAGTCGAGTTGTATCCATCTCCAACGGTGAACGTATACGCAGAGTTAGTTTGCTGTCCAGGAAATGTCGCTGATTCTCTAAATTCACCATCAAGATAGATTGTCATGGTCGTCGATGTTCCATCGTAACTTGTCGTAAATGCGTAGCAGTGCCACGTATTTAAGGGGATAGCCGGTGACATACTCGTAACCGTACGTTGACTACCTGCAATTGAATTCGAGAAAATGATACTTGTACCATAATAATATGAACCGAAGTATGGCAAACGATGGCCCATGAACATATTGTAATTACTAAGGCTTTCATTCGTTTTAGCGCACGTGGTCCATGTTGTATTCGGCCCAAGATCAACTGTTGTCGAAGTAGAGTATTCATTCTCACCATCAAAACTCATTACTCCACCCGCTTCATTCGGTAGATAGGTTGGGCCGATGGTATCAATTGTAGCCCCCTGCCTAAAAGTCGCTATCATTTCATGGCCACTAATATCGTTAATTTTAGATGTACCCGATTGGTATGAATCACTCAGCGAGGGTGAAAAATAAACGAGCGGACACACACCCGGTAAGAAAACTTTTTGCTTTGTCATAAAATAACTCACATCATCGCGAGT
>CAMPIW010000065.1 GCA_946886635.1 uncultured Candidatus Saccharibacteria bacterium
ACGACCGCTACTGCTGGTGGCTGCTCGGCTGCAACGTTATGATGATCAGTCACAATAACATCGACACCTAGTTCATTGGCGCGCGTGATTTCTGCATGGCTCAAACTCCCACAATCAACCGTCAAAATTAGTTCGGCACCTTCTTTTGCAATACGCTCAATGGCATCGACAGTAAGGCCGTAGCCTTCAGTAAAACGGTTTGGGATAAAGGCGGTAACATGTTCGAACCCAAAGCTGGCCAGTGCATCAATTAAAACGGTTGTTGCGGTAAGGCCATCGATGTCATAGTCACCGTAAATGGTGATTTTTTCTTGTGTATCGTGGGCTTTAATAAGTCGTTCGACTGCCGGCAGCATGTCGGGAAGTAAAAAAGGATCGTGTTTTGCATCGTACTGTGGCGATAAAAAAATCGCCTTCTGATCCGAGGTAATTCCTCGGCTTTCCAGAATGCGATTAAAGAGTGTCATTAGGCAACGTCAGATGAAGTGCGTTTTGGACGAGCAGCGTGTTGCTGAGATTTGATGACAATGCTTTGAAGTTCTTTAAAGATTGGGAATTGTTTATTGGTTGCGTAAATTTTAGTGTTACCTTGGCGTTCGCTGGTAAGGAAACCTACTTTTTCGAGACGCTTAAGTTCGCGCTGAATGTTGCCCGGATCTTCTTTGATAAGTTTAGCAAGACCACGTACGTGTGTCCGAAAATCAGGATATTTTGCATAAACCACCACGATTTTGCGCCGAACCCGAGATGTAATAAAAACGTCTAACATGCTTCCCCTTTTAAACTTGTAGCCTCTTGAACCTGTTGAGTTTTATTCTACACTTTTTTCACCCTGCTGGTCAACGCCAATTCAGGATAATCTTGTTAATTCTCTCAACCGTCTCTTCGTGCGACGGAACATCATTGTTGTCGTAATAGTGGTCGGTGTCAAAATAATTCACTTTTACGTCAAGGATATGAAGTTCATCGGCAGCAACGTGCAGTCTGTCGATTGCTCGCTCAGAAGCAACCGGCGCTGCAATTACAAGTCGTTGAATGCGAATAGGCTTCAAGAAATCGAGCGCTACATCAAGCACAGTGCTATCAGCAAAGCCATCACTCACTAAAATAATCGTGTGGTCGCGAAGCATATTGTAATCAACCATCCCACCGTCACCAATGAGTCGGTTAACACGCTGGAAAGCTTGACGCTTTTGATCTTCCAAGTAGCCGTGGAATTCACTGGTATATTCGTTAATCTCACCCTGTGAGAATTCACTATTATAGGTAAAGTTTCCTGATTGAGAGATGCCGCCAAAACTCAATGATTCGCCGGGAATTTCGATATTCTCTACGAGAAGCATCGTTAAGACACAGTGAAGTTGTGTCGCAATTTGTTCACCAATAATAACCCCCCCATCACTGACGGCAAGGATTGCACAGTTTTCGTAGCGGTAGCGCTCGAAGAGCTGGGCAGCGAGCTGTTGTCCGGCGTGAACGCGACTCTCAAAATACATATGCTTATGATATCAGAGGGATGGAGGAAGCAGAAGAGCTGACACGGCCTATATCTCACGAAACTGACTTCACGCAATAAATTTTAAGGGTCTCTACGCCTTAAAATTATTGGTTACGTGACAGTGTTCTTAGAGACATAGGCCGTGTCAGCTCTTCTGCTTGCCTTATCCTGATATACTAAAGATATATGTGGTTCTATGAGGTTGCGCCAACGAAGATTGTACGAAGCGGGGTTGCTGCTTTTACGTATCACTCCTCTGATGAGCTTTCCGTAGGCCAGATCGTGACGATTCCCGTTGGTAAGCAAACTTTAAACGGCGTCATTCTTAAGGCAGTTGCGAAACCGGAATACGCGACAAAAGAGATTAGCTCAGTTACCGAGCCTCAATCACTTCCTACCCCACTTATCGAACTTTCCTTATGGCTAAGTGACTATTATCGAACGCCGCTTGCGACGGTTTTACAAACTGTTTTACCGCGCGGGCTTACGACTAATCGACGTGTTAAAGAATTAAAGCCGCATGAATCTTCACGAGACCGAACACAAATTGTACTCAACGAGGATCAGGCTACTGCCGTGCGTACGATTATGCAACTTGAGTCGGGAACAACGCTTCTTCAAGGTGTTACAGGCTCAGGAAAAACAGAAGTCTATAAAGAAATTGCCCGTCGAACACTGGCAGCTGGTAGATCGACAATTGTTCTTGTGCCAGAAATTAGCCTAACAAGCCAGGTGGTTGATGAGTTCACTCACGAGTTTCCTGATGTCCTTGTTACCCACTCTCATATGACCGAAGCGCAGCGCCATGTTGCCTGGAAGACAGCGCTTAATTCTGAATACCCATTAATTGTTATTGGGCCACGCTCTGCCCTATTTATGCCGGTTCCAAAGCTTGGTGCAATCGTCGTCGACGAAGCGCACGAACCAAGCTATAAGCAAGAACAAGCTCCTCGTTACTCGGCCCTGCGTGCCGCCGGCGTTCTTGGAAAAGCTGCGGACGCACGGGTTATTTTGGGGAGCGCCACGCCACTTATTACGGACCGGTATGTTGCTGAAGCGTATAGCTCGCCTATTGTTACCTTGTCAAAATCTGCGCGCGGTGGCGCCAAAGCAACCGCTACAACACTTGTGGATATGAAAAAGAAAGAGAATTTTAAAAAACACCGTTTTATTTCAGATATTCTATTACAACAAATTGAACATAATATTGCCTCAGGCAAGCAAACACTTATTTTTCATAATCGTCGAGGGAGCGCGAGCACTACTTTATGTAAAGACTGTGGCTGGTCGGCCGAATGTTCGCGTTGTTTTGTGCCACTCGTCCTTCATGCTGATACCTATCGCCTTAGTTGCCATATTTGTGACCATACCGAAAAAGTTCCTACCAACTGTCCGGTGTGCCAATCGGTTGATATTATCCATAAAGGCATTGGTACAAAATTAATTGAAAGTGAACTCCGCCGATTCTTCCCTAAAGCCTCGATTGCACGGTTTGATGGCGACAATATATCTGCCGAAACGGTTAACGAGCGCTACAAAGAACTGTACGATGGATCGATTGATATCGCTGTTGGAACACAGGTGGTTGCAAAAGGCCTCGACCTTCCAAAACTCCATACCGTGGGTGTTATTCAGGCAGATAGCGGACTTGCACTCCCCGACTTTGCTTCAACCGAACGTGCATTTCAGCTACTCGCCCAAGTTGTTGGCCGTGTTGGACGTGACGAGCGCGATACAACCGTTGTTGTACAGTCATATCAGCCAACACACCCTGTTATTCAATTCGGATTAACACAAGATTACGAAGGTTTTTATGACTATGCGTTAAAAGAACGTCAAAAGGGAGGGTTTCCACCCTTTCGCTATTTACTCCAGCTCACCAACGTATATAAAACCGAAGCCGCTGCAATTCGAAACGCCAAAGA
>CAMPIW010000066.1 GCA_946886635.1 uncultured Candidatus Saccharibacteria bacterium
AATGTCATGCATGTCATGGTTCGCGCTTGAAACCAGTAGTGTTGGCGGTTACTGTCCATGGCCTTAATATTATGGATATTTGTACGCTTGGGGTTGAAGATGCGCTTGATTTGTTTAAAAACAAGCTAAAACTTACCAGTCAAGAAACAATTATTGCCGAGCAAATTTTTAAAGAAATTTCATCGCGCCTTGGCTTTATGAACGACGTTGGGTTAAGTTACCTCGAACTTTCGCGGGCAGCAAATACACTTTCGGGTGGTGAGGCGCAACGTATTCGATTAGCAACCCAAATTGGGTCTGGTTTGCAAGGCGTTTTGTATGTACTTGACGAACCATCAATTGGTCTCCACCAACGAGACAACGACCGCCTTATTGCAACACTTAAACACCTTCGAGATTTAGGAAACACTGTATTGGTTGTTGAGCACGATGAAGATACCATTCGCCATGCCGACTACCTTCTTGATATTGGGCCTGGTGCTGGTGTAAATGGTGGTGAGGTGGTTTCCTATGGAACGCCCGACGAAGTAGCCAAAGACCCAAATAGCATTACGGGTCGATACTTAAATGGTACCGAAAAAATTGCGGTTCCTAAAAAACGTCGAAAACTTGAAAAAGATCGTGCGCTGGTTATTAAAGGTGCTCGAGAAAATAACTTGAAAAATATTGACGTGTCGATTCCACTCGGCGTCATGACTGTTGTTAGTGGAGTAAGTGGAAGTGGAAAATCGACACTTATAAACGACATTCTTGCTAAAGAACTTTCTGCTCGCTTGCATCGTGCACACGAAGTGCCCGGTTCACACGATAACGTCGAAGGTATAAATCTTCTTGATAAAGTGATTGTTATCGACCAGTCTGCAATTGGACGAACACCACGTTCAAACCCGGCAACGTACACTGGTGTATTTACAGCAATTCGTGAACTATTTGCCGGTACTCCTGAAGCTAATATTCGTGGGTATAAAGCCGGTCGTTTCAGCTTTAATGTTAAGGGTGGTCGTTGTGAAAATTGTCAGGGTGACGGTGTTATTAAAATTGAAATGCACTTCCTTCCTGATGTCTATGTAACGTGCGACGTCTGTAAAGGAAAACGATACAACCGTGAAGCGCTCGAAATTAAATACAAAGACGCGACAATTAGCGACATTTTGGAAATGACCGTTGAGCAAGCTGCGAAATTCTTTGAAAATATCCCTACAATTGCACGCAAGCTCGATACATTAGTTGACGTAGGACTTGGATATATTCGTTTGGGTCAACCTGCGACAACGTTTAGTGGTGGAGAAGCGCAGCGTATTAAGTTGGCATCTGAGCTTTCCCGTCGTTCAACAGGAAAGACATTATACATATTAGATGAGCCAACCACAGGGCTTCATAGCGCCGACGTAAATCGCTTGCTTGGCATTTTACAAAAGCTTGTAGAAGGCGGTAATAGCATGGTTATCATTGAACATAACCTTGATGTTATTAAAACAGCTGATCATATTATTGATATGGGTCCAGAAGGTGGACAGGGCGGTGGTATGGTTGTAGCAAGCGGTACACCAGAAGAGATAACGAAAGTTGCCAACTCTTTCACTGGTAACTATTTGAAGCCACTCTTGTAGGCAGTTTAGCCAGATTACGTGTCAATCGACAAGATTACTGCAGAGTAAGCTGCTAAGTCGACGGTACCACGGTTTGTATCACTCACATCAACACTAACTGTTTTTGATTCGTGAAAATCAACGCTGTAGCCTTTCCAGCTACTATTGAATCGCACAACCCATCTGCCTTTTTCAGGAAATGCAATTTCGTAATTTTTGAAAGGCGTGCTGCTGAAGTTAACGATAACAACCGTGTCATCAAGCGGCCCACCTTTATCTTTTCGAAGATAGGCCAAAACAGAATTTTCGTCATCGCGGTGAATAAGCTCAGTGTGTTGGCCAAGTAAACCGCGAGTATTATCAAAGCGATTTAAGCGCAGATTGATAAGGTGCTGGTGAGCAAGAACAATACCGGAAAATTGTTCAGTTTTTTCCCATTCAAGCATCTTCCAGTCATTAAAAGCGCCTTCTTGCATGAATTCTTGGCCTTGAAGTAACATTGGAATTCCTGGTGCGGTAAGGGCGATAGTACTTGCGAGTAGCACTTGTTTACGGGCTGTTACACTTTCAGCATTGCCCGGGGTAACCGCTTCGTTAAGACGGACTGACCCGTTTGCTGCGGTGTCATGGGAGTCGCTAAAAATAATCTTTTCAAAAGCGTCGTTTGTATAGGTGTGCTGGAGCTCGTATTCAATACCATCAAGTGGTGACTGAGTATCGTTTTGTGTAACGCCAAGACTATCGCGAATAACGTGCGGAAAACCAACTTCCCACTGCGCGTCGAACCCAGCGCCACCATCTTTTGTTAGTTGAACAAGGCCGGCGTTTGTAGAGTTATCTTCAGCAATGAGGAGTGCTTCGGGTTTAATGCTATGTGCAAGGTCGGTCATTTCGCCAAGCAGGCTCCAGGCGTCAGGGATTGCTTGCGCGGGGTCGTCATTGTCACCGTCGCTCGTTCGCATGTAAATGGTTGAGTCAACGCGGAGACCGTCTATTTTAAATTCGGCGAACCACATAGCCACGTTATCAAGGAGGAATTGGCGAACCTCAAGGCGTCCGTAGTCGGGGCGACCACCCCAGGGCGTATCACCGCGCTCATCGTTGTAGAAGTAAATTCCGCCTCGTTCATTTTCGCTCCAGCCGTCGTATTGCCAAAGGTCGGTTTCATTAAAAAAGTGATTATACACAACATCTAGGATGACGCCGATGCCGCGCTCGTGGCAGGCTTTTATGAAAGTAAGTAGCCCATGGCGTCCACCGTAGCTATTTTCAACAGAGAATATATAGTTCGGTGCATATCCCCAGCCATGGCTCATTGCCATACTTGTGACGGGCATAAGTTCAATATAATTAACGCCAAGGCTCTGCAGGTAGTCGAGCTTTTTTATGGCAGTTTCAAATGTGCCTGTGGTTGATGCGTCGGGTTTATTAAATGTACCAATATGGAGTTCGTAAATAATTGCCGTATCGTGGGGTGCTGGCGAAAAAGTATCGGTACCATCCCATTCAAAATCGTGTGCAACGATAACCGACGAGCCGTTATCAGAATCGGTAAGTTGCCGCGCGTAGGGGTCGTTGCGGTCGAGTGTTTTGCCGTCAGAAGTTGTAATGCGATATTTGTATGTTTGCCCAGCTTCGGCTTTAACGTTTTTAACCGTCCAGTGACCTGATTTGTTACTTTTCATTGGAATTTCTAGTGCATCAAATTCGATTGCCATAAGGAGAGAGACACTTTTGTCAAACGGCGCCAATACTTCAAAGTCGACCACCTTACTGTG
>CAMPIW010000067.1 GCA_946886635.1 uncultured Candidatus Saccharibacteria bacterium
GGTAATCTTAATATCAACTTCTGTCGGTGAAGAGGAAATTGAATAGGTCTTGCCTCCTTTCCTCATACCGTCACTAAGCTCAATATCAATCCAGTCTCCAGCCTCAAAGACGAAACCTATTGGTCGTTCGAATACTATAGTCCAATAATCAAGTATTTCGTGTTCAAGATTCTTAACAATTAATTTTATATGTTGGTTTTTTGTTACCATCTCTTAATCATAACAAATAGCCTTACCACAATGCAGATTTACTGTCTGAATTCATACAATTAAATTTAAGCGAGATTAAGTTGCCACGATACACCGTATTTATCTGCGGTCCAACCGAACTTCTTACTGAATCCGTAATTGTCTAACGGCATCATAACTTGACCGCCCTCGGAAAGTTTTTCAAATAGCTGGTTTAACTCGTCTTCGTTGTCACAATTAACATAGATTGAAATTGCAGGAGTAAAGGAAAACTTGTGGTCCATTCGATTTTCGCTAGCCATATACTCTTGATTGGCAAGCATAAATGAAGCTTGCTTAATTAGACCCTCTTCTCCGCCGGGCTACTCCTGCTTCCATTTCTCTATATTTTTTACCTCAGAATCTGGAAACAAAGAAACGTAGTAGTTAATTGCTTCTTCAGCTTTACCGCATTGATCACCAACAAACATTAAGAATGTAGTAGTTTTTTGCATATTTTGATTATAGCAAAAATACACCCATACGGATGTATTTGACACATGTTCTAAATTGGTGCGGGTACAGGGACTCTAACCCTGGACCTCGTCCTTGGCAAGGACGCGCTCTAACAGCTGAGCTACACCCGCATGGTGTGAAAATGTTCTTGGTGGCTCCTCCCAGACTCGAACTGGGGACACGCGGATCTTCAATCCGCTGCTCTACCAACTGAGCTAAAGAGCCATGTCAATTGAACTTTACTTATTTTACTAGAGGTGGCGCGTTATGACAAGTGTCTTAACGCACCACACTGCAACTAACTTACTTGTTCGAATGGTTTCCAATATTCCGAACCGCATCAATCAGCTCAATTGGGAACAACATCGTTGTCTTTTGGCTCGGCTCAGTACTGATACGTTCAATGGTATTGAGTGTACGAAGATTCAAGGCGCCAGGAGTTCCTGATATGATTTTAGCTGCTTCAGCAAGTTTTGTTGCGGCGGCCATTTCACCCTCAGCATTAATAATATTACTACGGCGTTCACGCTCGGCTTCGGCTTGTTTTGCCATTGCACGTTTCATGTCAGTAGGAAGCTCAATATTTTGAATTTTAACATTTTCAACATCAATCCCCCATTGTGAGGTTTGTGCATCAACAATTTCTTTAATTTTGTCGCTAATTTCTTGACGTTTCGAAAGAAGTTCGTCGAGCTCAAAGTTACCCGTTACATCACGAAGTGCCGCTTGTGCAAACTGACTAGTTGCGTATACATAGTTGGTAGTTTCAAGCACTGCCTTTGGCGCATCGAGTACACGGAAGTATACAACGGCGTCAACACCAGCGGTTACGTTATCTTTTGTAATAACTTCTTGCTTTGGCACATCAATTGGCGTTGAACGAACGTCAACTCGAATCATCTTTTGAATAATTGGAACAACAATGCGAAGACCTGGCTGCCGAGTCCCGGTAAATTTACCGAGCGTTAAAACAACTCCTCGTTGGTATTGGTTAATAACCTTTAATCCGCTCAAAATGAACAGTACGACGACGATAATGACAGTCCATGTCCAAAAATCCATGTTTCCTCCTTAATTTTCTATCTTCATTATAACAGGCTTACGGTGATTGAAGTGGCAAGGTATAATAGAAGTACTATGGAAGGTACCTCACGTGTTCCGCTCGCCGAACGTATGCGTCCACAAACACTCGATGAAGTGATTGGTCAAACGCATCTTCTTGGTGACAGCGAAATTTTGAAACAAATTGTAAAAAACCGCGAACCCGTGAGCCTTATTCTTTGGGGGCCACCCGGTAGCGGAAAAACCACTTTGGCACGCGTTATTGCTAAAGAAGTAAATGCCGAATTTACCGAACTTTCAGCGGTAACCAGTGGTAAAAAAGATGTTGAAAAAGTTATCGAACACGCCCGACAAAATTGGAACCTTCAGCTTCGTACAATTTTGTTTGTTGATGAAATCCACCGTTTCAACAAAGCCCAGCAGGATGCTTTTCTTCCTCATGTAGAATCGGGGTTAATTACTCTTATTGGCGCAACAACTGAAAACCCGAGTTTTGAAGTTATCAATCCGCTCCTTAGTCGCACCCGTGTTCTAGTTCTCGAGCCGCTTGCCAAAGAACATATTGCTACAATCCTGGAACGCGCAGTTGAGGCAGAGAAAGCAACCAAACGCGTCTCTACTGATGCAATCGATTACATCGCTGAACTAGCTGGTGGCGATGCGCGCATTGCCCTTGGCAACCTTGAACTCGCACTCAACCTCAGCAAAAAAGTTACTATTGAAACCGTTAAAACCGCCGCTCAAAAAAAGGTTCCTGGCTACGACAAAAAAGGTGACATGCACTACAACGTCATTAGCGCCTTCATTAAAAGTATGCGCGGCAGCGACGTCGATGCCACACTTTATTATTTAGCACGCATGATCGACGCCGGCGAAGACGCGAAGTTCATTGCTCGACGCATGGTTATTTTTGCTTCTGAAGATATTGGATTAGCTGGCAATGGTGCCCTCGGCTTGGCGCTTAACGCTTTTCAAGCGGTCGAACGTATCGGCATGCCCGAATCAAGCTACATCCTGTTTCACGTGGCAACCGCATTAGCTAAATCTGAAAAGTCACGACAAACAACCGAAGCCATGAATCGTGCTCAACAACTTGCTAAAAACTATCCCGACGCTCCGGTTCCCCTCCACCTTCGCAACGCGCCAACTAAGCTTATGAAAGACCTTGGATACGCTAAGAACTACAAATGGGAAGCAGACTTTAAACACGCCAAGGGTTTTTTACCTGACGATATTAAAGATGAAAAAATTTTCTAATACAGCTGGATTACGGGCGATACTTGCGCTTCAACGCCTCATAGACACCGTTTGTCCAGCCAAACCCATCTTGTAGTACATACTCTCCACCACTACCCAACCCATCAACACTTTCAACGTTATATTTTTCAACAAACTTATGCGACGAAGCATACACTCTTTCGTTAAGCTCGAGCCAACGTTTGGCAATTTCATTTGCTAAATCATGGTGACCATATTTTCGAAGGCCTTCAATAGCAGCCCATTGCAGGGGAGCCCAGCCATTTGGCGCATCCCACTGTTGACCGTTCTCAATGTTGGTTGTAACAAGCCCACCGGGTCGTAAAAAGTCTTTTCGA
>CAMPIW010000068.1 GCA_946886635.1 uncultured Candidatus Saccharibacteria bacterium
ACTAATAACCAAGCCGAATACCAAGGTGTTCGATTAGGCCTAGAAAAGGCTATCGAGCTTGGGTACAAAAAGGTAGACTTCAAGCTTGATAGTATGCTGGTTGTTAATCAGATGAAGGGTATCTATAAAATTAAAAACCGAGAACTTTGGCCCATAAATGAACGAATCCGTATGCTTATGGCCGGATTTGATAGGGTAACATTTACTCATGTGAATAGGCAATTTAACCAACTTGCCGACGGAATGGTTAATAAAACGCTCGATGCACATAAGCAAGATAAAGAGTTGTTAGATAAAACCACTTAACCTTGGTATAATTACCTAAGGCAGTCAGCTAGACGACCGCTTGCCCTTAAAAGCAAGAGGAAAGTCCGGGCAGCATAGGATGCGACAGTCGCTAACGGCGACCGGGGGTAACCCTAGGGAAAGTGCCACAGAAACAATACCGCCGGGGCAACTCGGTAAGGGTGAAATGAGTGGGGTAAGAGCCCACAGCGTCATATGGTGACATATGGAGAAGGTAAACCCTGTCGGCTGCAAGGAGGTTAGCATAAAAGAGCGATCCGCTCGCTAGCCGCTACCCGCTTGACTCTGCCAGCAATGGTAGAGCTAGATAGATGGTCGTCCATGACAAAACCCGGCTTACAGGCTGGCTGCTCACAAATAGTCCCTCGCTTAGAGGGATTTTTTGCTTCCATTTGATATATGCGGCGTATCCCGATACCATAAGAGTATGAAGACAGAGCAAACAAACAAACAATATACGCAATTTGAAATATCTAGACTCCGGGAAGAGAGCATCCGCAAACTCCGCAAATTTGAAGTTCTTACCTTTGCGACATTTCTTGCCGTGACGGTGGCGTTAGCTTGTTTGCTCCCTTGGGGTATTGGTGGCGATTCGGAGCGTATTAGCGGATTGATGCTTGGAATTGGAACGGCAATAGCCTTACAAGCAGCTTTTATGTTCCGCTACGGGTTTCTGCGAGTCCGAAATGATCACAGAGTAAACAACGACTCCGACGATGGGCCGTTTAGGGGCTGGAGGTTCACCCTCTGGTCACCAGTTGCGGCGATTTTGATAGTAATGCCGTGGATAGTGTCGGGAACATTTAATGCAGACGATGTAAACACTGTTGGCGCACTATTCTTTATGCTACTTCTATTTTGTGCAGCAGTTTTGATAGGGTTTTTACTTGTTCCGTTTATTTTCTTACCTATAGAGCTCATTACTAAGGGACTGTATAGCTTAATTGTGAAGCGTGACGCAAGTAAGATTATTTTTCTGTATATCGGTGGGTTTATCGCCCTTGTTACGACGTTTATATTTGTGATGGCTGCGGCAACAAACACCTACTATCCTGGCATTGCCGGTGGAGCGGCGGGTATTCCCGCGCTATTTGGGATACCTGGAGCCTACGATGTAGAAGATGAGTTCCTTTTATGGGTGGCACGCGTGATTACGGCTGTGCTTATCACTGCTGGTGTTGTAGCGTACATATTGAGTAAACGAGATACTAAGCAAAAAAGTACACGACAAAAGTAAAACACCTGCCGAGGTGACAGGTGTTTATAAGGAGTGCGAAAAACTCGAGCAGGTACTATTTTGTAACGGCTTTAACGATAGCTGTGAAAGCTTTTGGCTCAGAAACGGCTAGTTCAGCAAGAACTTTGCGATCAAGCTCAATCTTCGCGCCCTTAAGAGCAGCGATAAGCTTACCGTAAGTAGTGCCTTCGATTCGTGCAGCTGCGTTAATACGGGTAATCCATAGAGCACGGAGGTCACGACGGCGGTTACGGCGGTCGCGGTATTGGTATTCAAGCGCACGAGTTACGGCTTGCTTAGCAAGGCGGAAGCTACGTGTGCGGTTGTGTTGCATACCTTTGGCTTGAGCCAAGATTTTTTTGTGGCGGTTTCGTGCTGTGACGCTTTTCTTAACTCGCATGATTAAACTCCTAGTGCTCGCTTAATGTTTTTAGCAGTACCACCAGTAACAACGGCGGTAGTATTGATGCGGCGCTTACGGCTCTTGCTTTTCTTTGCAAGAAGGTGAGCACCGAAGGCGCGTTGACGAGTTACTTTACCAGTCTTGGTAATCTTTACTCGCTTCGCAGTCCCTTTGTGGGTCTTGAGCTTTGGCATTGATATTCTCCTTATTTTTTCCGGATCACAACGCTGAGGTTGCGTCCTGCCATAGTTGGCTGATGCTCGAACACGGCTTCTTCTTCAAGTAGTGTTCCGATTTTATTAATCATGTCGTATCCGATTTCTCGATGGGCATTCTCACGACCACGGAAGAAAATTTGAATACGCACTTTATGACCCTCGGCAAGGAACTCGCGGACTTTTCGAAGCTTAATGTCTAGGTCGCCCTGTCCAATTTTAAGCCCAAATCGCATTTGCTTAAGTTCACTTTGCTTGTTGTTGCGGCGACTCTTTTGAGCCTCCTTCATCTTTTGATACTGGTATTTACCCCAGTCGACGATTTTTGCAACAGGCGGATCGGCATTAGGTGAGATTTCAACCAAGTCGAGACCGGCATCCTCTGCAGCCTTGAGCGCGTCTTGACGACTCAAGATGCCGAGTTGTTCGCCTGATTCTCCGATAACTCGTAGTTCATTTGCACGAATCTGCTCGTTGATACGAATTTTTTGGTTAATAACCTCTCCTTTGTTGACCCGGTTTCTCGCATTTTTGTGCGTGGTACGCACGGATCTTTTACCTAAAATCAGCCGATTTCTTTGAAGTCGGCCGTTTTCGAGCTTTTACTCAAGAACTATCTTAGCAGATTTACGGGGTGAATACAAGGGGTGGGGGATGTTTTTCTGTTGGGTCAACGGTACTGCAGGGCCTCGGCAATGTGAGTGGCTTCTAGTGCTACCGACTTTTCGAGATCGGCGATAGTACGTGCAACCCGGAGAGCGCGTATATACCCGCGTGATGTTAGGGCAAGTTTGGTCGCGGCGCTGTCGAGTAATTTTTTTGCTTCGGGTGCGACCAAAAAGAGCCGCTTTGCTTCGTTAATCGAAGCGTAAGCATTGTAACGGTCACTACATTTATACCGTTGTTTTTGCATCTCTCGTGCATTGGAAATAAGTGACAACACTTTAAAGTGTTGCTTTTGTAACAACGTTTTTGCAGAAAAAAAGTGTTCGTGTTTTATTTTCGAAACGTGGACCCGAAGATCGAGCCGATCAAGCAGTGGCCCTGAGATTCGCTTTTGATACGCACTAATTTGGGCTGGTGAGCACGTGCACGCGACCGTAGAATCACCCAGGTATCCACACGAACAT
>CAMPIW010000069.1 GCA_946886635.1 uncultured Candidatus Saccharibacteria bacterium
TTAAGGTGTTTTACGTAGCTTTGAATACCACCTTCAAAGTAAAAGGCGGCGCGTTCGCTGGTGCGCTCATCGACAACAGACACATAGATACCTTTAGTAAGGTACGCCTGGTGACGAAGATAATCGACAACCCATTTGTAATCAAAAGTAACGGTTTCTTTGAAAATTGTTTCGTCAGGATAAAAAGTAATACTTGTGCCATTTTGGCGATCGGTCTTGCCTACTTTTTTAAATGGTACTTTTACGCCACCGCGTTCGAATTCAATGCGGTACAGAATGCCTTTTTGGACAACTTCGGCAATCATCAAGTTTGAAAGCGCGTTTACAACACTTGAACCAACACCGTGAAGACCAGATGACACTTTATACCCACCGCCGCCGAACTTACCACCGGCGTGGAGGACCGTGAGTACAGTTTCGAGTGTTGAAAGGCCTGTTTTAGGGTGAGTGTCAACAGGAATACCACGACCGTTGTCGGTGATTTTGATCCCACCGTCATCAAGAATGAAAACTTCTACCTTGCTTGCATGGCCTGCAATAGCTTCGTCAATTGAGTTATCTGCAATTTCTTTAATAAGATGGTGTACGCCGTCAAAACCAGTACTACCAATGTACATACCGGGACGTTTGCGAACTGGCTCAAGCCCCTCAAGAACTTGAATCTGTGAACCATCATATGTATTTTCTGTTTTTTGAGCCATTATTAATTACCTTATCTCCCCTGATATCTGACTATTGCAAAACGTTTACCGTACTGCCATTAACGGTCGCCCACCGTCCGTTTATATGGGCTAATTATATCACATCCAGCATTCTTGCAACCATACCCCCTTACAAAACATAGATTGAACACAAAATTTGTATATAATTCGCTTGCCTTGAACATATTTCTTATGCTAATCTTCTATCAGAGGTTATGTAAAACCAAAAAGACTACACATATATGTTTAAGAAAATCGTCTCACAACTTTCATTCAGTCCGGCGCTTGTCGGGCAACTTGGCTTTTACGCCCGGCGCCTACGCAAAGAACAAACAACTCGGCGACTAGGCTTAGTTTTTGTTGCACTTGCACTTGTTGTGCAAAGTCTCGTTGTATTCCAGCCACCCGAAGCAGCGAATGCAGCAAGTAACAACGACTTTATTATTGGTGGGCTTGGCGTTGGGTCAAATCGTTCAATTAACAAGTTCCTCGAGCCCTACGATCGCAACGATCGTCATTTAAAAGATGTCATGAACTACTTTGGCATCACCCGTGCAGAAATCGCGGCATCAAAATTCCAACAATTTACCGTTGGGACTAAAAAAGGCTACGGATACGAAAACCGTGCCGGCTCAAAAACTATCGAAATAACCAATGCAAGCTATGAACCTGTACAAAAAATATATGGTCGCCCACTCACCATGTGGTCAAAATCGACCGATAAGATTTGGGGATACGTTGGTCATTCAAAGAAAATGGGTTGGTTTGCCATCATGCAAGCCTGCGGTAACCTTGCAACCGACCGCTACCCCGATAAGCCAACCCCGCCACCAGCTCCGGCAAACCTCACTGCTTCGAAAACAGCCGTGAATACGAGCCAGTCAGTTGATGCAACAAAAACATCAGCAAAAGTGAACGATAAAATTACCTATACTGTTAAGGTTAAAAACACTGGTGGCACGGCTAAATCTATTGCTTTATCTGACAATCTTTCTGAAGTACTTAAGTTCTCAAAACTTACGAGCACAGGCGGAGGCCTTCTTAACCCAACCACTAAGGTACTCTCTTGGGGAAGTGTCAATGTTAGCCCCGGTGCTACGGTAAGTCGCAACTACACAGTGCAAATGAATAGTAGCCTTATTTCTACAACCACAAGTTGTAAAATGCGCAATAACTTTATCGACCAAATAGTAACTGTGCCAATTGCCTGTACTACTCCACCGGCAAAAATTGAAACGACAAAAACCGCGCACAACGTATCGCAGGGCAATGTCGATGCTACAACGGTAACCGCAAAAGAAAATGATCGCATCACCTTTACTATTACCACCAAAAATACCGGTGGTACGGCAAAAGAGTTCTTATTTGAAGATAATATTGGCGACACACTTGAGTACTCAAAGATTATCGACAACGGTGGCGGTACATACAACGAAACCACCCGCAACCTAACGTGGCCGTCTATCAATCTTAAGCCGGGTGAAACCCAAGTACGCACCTTTGCCGTACAAATCCTTTCAGAAATCCCTGCAACTCCAAAGGGTATTAGCGACCCGAGTTCATATGACTGTAGCATTGAAAATGGGTTCTACACCTCGTCAGTCGTGATACCTGTCACCTGCCCGACACCAAAGGTTATTGAGCAAGTTGTACCAGAATTGCCAAAAACAGGACCACGCGAGAACATGATTTTTGCAGGTATTGTTTTTGCAGTAGTAGTCTACTTTTACCTACGCTCTCGTCAACTTAGTACAGAAGTCCGGCTCATTCGTCGTGATGTAAATGGAGGAACAATTTAATGGGCGCTGAAGAATATCACGGCAATGGTCCTGAGGCCAAAGGCCCTGAAAACAAAGAGCTTACAGCCGAACAGCTCGAAAGCTATTTGAAAGCAGAGTCTGCGGTTGAACGTGCAGCCGAAAAAAGCACCGTGGAAAATGGTGAAAAGGCCGAAAAAGAAGCTCGTCATGAAGCACTGAAACAAGCAGTCAGTGTCGAGCGTGGAAGTGCCGAGAAAAAGAAGGGTAAAGAAGCTTCATCACCTGCTAAACGCCGCCACGGCGTTGTAAGCAAGAAAGAACGTGAAGCAAGCTACAAGCATCACATGAAACAGCTCCAGAGCGAACTAAGCCCTGCACAGCGTACCTTTAGTAAGTTTATCCATAACCCTGTCATCGAAAAAACGAGCGAGGCGCTTGGTAGCACAGTAGCGCGTCCAAATGCCATTTTATCAGGAGCAGTGGTTGCCTTCT
Organism: uncultured Candidatus Saccharibacteria bacterium; assembly: GCA_946886635.1. The sequence goes on from CAMPIW010000069.1 coordinate 2,954, forward strand.
TCTTAGTCCTTGCTGTTTACGTTGTGTCGAAATACTACGGCTACACATTGTCAGGCTTTGAAACAATTGGCGCGTTTATCGTGGGCTGGATACTCGGTATTCTTTACGACTTCTTTAAAGTTATGATTACGGGCAAAAAAGCTTAGTTATTAGCGGAGTTTTATTGACACGCCATCATCATCGGCATTAGCAGATGTGTCGCGAATGTGGAGTTTGTCAGGCTCTGCAGGTTGCTGCG
>CAMPIW010000070.1 GCA_946886635.1 uncultured Candidatus Saccharibacteria bacterium
ATATTAATGGTGATGGTTTGGTTGATGCCATTTCCAATAACGGTTATCGGTTACTGGGGCGTAATGAGCAACCAAATTCTTCTGCTACAGCATACTCTTTCAAGAGCTTCACGAGCTTTCAGTGGGATACCGTTACAAATTTTCCAGAGGTGGCGACATCTCAGCCTTCCTTTACTAATCTTAGCGATTGCCGTCCTGATGGGTACGGCACCCAAGTTCTCCCTGACACTATGGGGGATTTTAACGGCGATGGTGTGGCCGACTTTATAGGCACTTACAAACGGGAATTTTCCTGTATAGCGTCAGGAAGCTCAAGTAGGGTAATAGTTTCTTCTGATAATTATTATGTAGTAGCCTTTGAGCAAGGTGTTTTAAAAAATTACAGTCAAGAGAGGATGTTGAGCCAATATAAAGTAATGGATTTGAATGGTGATGGGTTGTCAGATCTGCTTTATTCTTCTGGTCAGAATCGAATTAATTATCGGCTTAATAATGGAAATGGCTTTAATGCTGCTGTTGTATGGATTGACTTGCCTTATTACGGTAGTTCTTCTCAAAGAGCTATACCACAATATTTAGATTTTAATGGGGATGGTGCTACAGATATTGCTTGGAATAACCGTAATACTGGAAAATTGTCGGTACGTTTATGGGGTGACGCCGAGTCCTTTAATGTTCGGGATGTTGGCGTTCACGACAAAACTAGCCATCTTTTAATGGACGTAAGTGGAGATGGTGTTATTGATTACATAAGAATCACATCCTCAGCATTAACAGGCTATCGAGGTGTAATGGCTGTTGCTGGTGAACCTATTCCATGCTTCTATGTTTCTACCCCAGTAGGTCAGCAGTGCGTTGGCGGAAACCCTAACCCATCCGATCCTGTGCCAAGCGATGAACAGCATAACGCGATTATTAGCATCCAAAATGGACTAGGCGGTATAACCAAAATTATATATGGCACATTATCGAATAGTGGCCATTATTCAACCACTGATGTCAATGCCACTGTTACCCAGCAGACATACCCCACTAATTGCACTGGACATCCTCAATGCCCCGCGACATATACCTACACGGTTACTGATGCAAGCAGTTTCTATTCGCGCCTAAATGGCGGTTGGGATTTGCCGGAGAACAGTGTCACATTAATTTCGGGCAATGACACCAAAGGTGCTCCGGTGCTGGAAGTTAATGGCCCTGCATTTATTGTTGCAGAAGTGCAAAGTAGTGCCCCCACTGCGGAAAATACTAACGCTCTAAGCAAAGTAGAATATTTTTACGCGGAAGCGAAAATGCAGGCGTCTGGCCGCGGGTTTCTCGGTTTTAATCGCTTGACAACCATTGATAAACAGACAGGTATTTCAACAACGACAACCTATCGCCAGGATTTCCCTTTTAACGGTCAGCCGTTATCTACCACTATTCACTCCGCAGCCGGTTCAGCAGGCAAGATGCTGAGTAGTGCTGTAAATGAATGGGACTATAAAGAAATTGTTGGGCCGGATAACACTAAGCGCTATCAACCGTTTATCAAAAAGAGCACGGAGAAAACCTACGCACTTAAAGGTGGTGGCGGTGAGCAAGGTGATTTATTGCAAACAGTGGTCACTGAAACAGAGTTATATCCAGATGCCTATGGTAATACTAAAAATATCAAAGTAACTACAACGGGTGAATCCACAACGCTTGTTAAAAATACCTACAGCGAATATGGAACCACAGATTGGGAAAAGCGCATGGGGCGCTTATCAAGAGTCGAAGTTACTACGAACAACGATAACACCAATAAGCGTATATCAACATTTGAATATTACGGAGACGGAGAAACTGGCGGCTTTCGTGGAATGCTGAAGCAAGAAATGATTGAGCCGGGAGACGCATTAGGTACAACCACAACCTACACCTATGATGGTTTTGGTAACAAAGCTAGTGCCTCCACCGTTGCACTTGGAGCATCTGGTCAGAATGAAACCAGAAGTACAACTACAATCTATAAAGAAAACAAAGGCAGATATATCCAATCTACCAGTAATGCCCTTGGGCATACATCAACTATTGATTCAATAAATAGCTTTGGCTCTCCCACGCAAATTACCAATACAAACGGCCTTACCACGGATATTTTTTACGATGCATTGGGCAATGAGTATATGCGCAAGGATGCAACAGGCGCATGGACACGAACAGATACCATTTACTGCGGGCAAGGGGTTAGTTGCCCTTCTGGAGCAGTCTATCGCTCATGGAAGCGGGCTGCTGGCGGTGGCGGTACCTTTGAATATTTCGATGTTCTAGGCAGGAATATTCGAACAACAACAATAAGCTTTGATGGTCGCCATGTTCATGTTGATACTGAATATGACAATTTGAGTAGAGTGAAGCGGCAAAGCAATCCCTACTACAATGGTGGCTCAATTAGTGGTTGGACCACAAACGACTACGATATTCTTGGGCGTGTTGTTAAGGTGACAGGCCCGGATAGTTCTGAAATTGAAAGTGTATACGAGAATAATCTGACAACAATTACCAACAACCTTGATCAAAAGCGTATTGAAACACGTAATGGTTTGGGGCAATTGATTAAAGTTGAAGATCATCTTGAGGGCACGGTCAGTTATTCCTACGATGTTTATGGTGGTTTATTAAGCACCACCACAACCGCTGATGATATATCGGTGACTGTCAAAATGTGCTACGACAAACTTGGTCGCAAAGTAGCAATGCACGATCCGGATAAAGGTGGCTTTAACATTGGTACAAGCTACAAGGGAGGCACTAATGCTACCAAAACATGCGATGAGGTTGCCGACTCTCTAAATAGTACCAGGCTGGATGGTTGGTGGTATTACAGCTACAACGGTTTTGGTGAATTGATCAGCCAGATTGATGCCAAAGGCCAAAAAACCAGCATGACATATGACCTCTTGGGGCGTGTAAAAACACGTATAGATTACAAGGCAAATAATTCGGTAGAGGGCTATACGGCGTGGTTCTATGATACTGCTGAGGACGGCGCAGTAAAAACCGGAGCCAAGGGCCAGCCGACAGCTATTGTTATGAATACCAACGGTACTAGCAGTCTTTGCTCAGCCGGAGCATTGAACTGCCATCGCACAGTTTATAACTACGATGATTTTGGGCGTCCCACAACTACGCAGGTATATCATCCCGGTGACGCGAC
>CAMPIW010000071.1 GCA_946886635.1 uncultured Candidatus Saccharibacteria bacterium
TCGAAAAAGGCGGCCAAAATATCAGCCTTGATATGCTCGCCCGCATTAGCGAAGTTCTCTCAAGCCCTATTGTTTCTATTAATCAAACAGGATCAATTAATTTTCACGTTGAAGGTGGCCAAAAACTTTCGGGTCACATTGCCGTCAAAACAAGTAAAAATGCTGCTGTAGCCCTTCTTTGTGCATCACTTCTAAACCGCGGCACCACAACGCTGCGCCAGGTTGCTCGTATTGAAGAAGTAAATCGTATCATTGAAGTTCTTAATAGTATCGGTGTAAAAACGCGCTGGTTTAACGAAAGTGACCTTGAAATTATCCCACCAGCTCGCCTCAAGCTTGATCAAATGGATATTGCGGCTGCTAAAAAAACTCGCAGTATTATTATGTTCCTTGGCCCACTTCTCCACCAGTACAAAGACTTCGAATTACCGTTTGCTGGTGGCTGTAGCCTAGGTGAGCGAACCGTTGAACCACACCTCGATGGCTTAAAGCCATTTGGTCTTGAAGTAAAAACGGTTACCGGTAAATATAAAGCTATCGCAAAACAGCTTAAACCCGAGCGAACAATTGTGCTTTCAGAACGTGGCGACACCGTGACCGAAAACGTTCTTATGGCTGCAGCCCTAAACGACGGCGTCACCCTTATTCGTAATGCAAGCCCTAACTACATGGTGCAAGACCTGTGTTTTTACCTTGAAAAACTTGGGGTAAAAATTGAAGGCATAGGCACTACTACCCTCAAAGTCCAAGGACTCCGCGATATCAATAAAAACGTCGAATATGCGCCAGCTGAAGACCCAATCGAAGCGATGAGCTTTATTGCCGCTGCAATCGTGACAAAATCTGAAATTACTATCGAACGCGCACCGATTGAGTTTCTTGAAATCGACCTAAAATTCCTCGAGAATATGGGCTTCGAATACGACCTATCCGACGAATACACCGCCCTTAACGGCAAAACGCGCCTGGTTGATATTACAACCAAGGTAAGCACATTGGTATCGTCGGTCGATAAAATCCACCCAATGCCATTCCCCGGCCTCAATATTGATAACTTGCCGTTCTTCGCGCTCATCGCCGCATCGGCAAAGGGCCGCACCCTTATTCACGACTGGGTATACGAAAACCGTGCAATTTATCTCACCGAACTTATGAAGCTAAATGCAAAAGTTGAACTCGTTGATCCGCATCGTATTTATGTTGAAGGCCCAACAAAATGGAAGCCAGCCGAAATTGTAACACCACCAGCACTTCGCCCAGCGGTCGTTATTTTACTCGCCATGCTTGCCGCACCTGGCGTTTCAACGCTACGTAATGTCTACTCAATTAATCGCGGTTACGAAGACCTTGCCCGCCGTCTTAATAGCATTGGTGCTAAAATTACCGTTATTCGCGATATTACCGAGTAGTAGTTTTTGCAGAAACTTTGGCAGACGCTGAAGAGCTTGATGCGCCGCTTTCATCTCTTAATAAGTGTGCGATCATAACATTAAGTACTGCCACAATAGGCACGGCAAATAGCGCGCCCGGTATACCAGCAAGAAGTGATCCAATCGCTACCGCAAACACAACCGCTAGTGGATGAACGCGAACCGCTTTTCCAATGAGGAACGGCTGAAGCACATGGCCCTCTATAAGTTGCACGAGCAAAACGACACCAAGCATCAAAAGCGCTGCTATCCAACCGTTAAATACTAGGGCCAAAACAACAGCAATAAGGCCGGTAACCACCGCACCTACAACTGGTATAAATGAACCCAAAAATACCATAACGGCGATAGGGATTGCTAGTGGCACCTGCAATAAAAACGCACCAAGCCCAATTCCTACGGCATCAACACCAGCAACGGCGATTTGAGACTTCACAAAATTAATTAACGTATTCCAGCCGCTGCGTCCAGCTTCTAGTACTTTTTCACGAGACCTCTTGGGAAAAAGGCGTGTTGTCCATTGCCAAATATTTCGCCCATCGAGTAACAAAAATATTACTGCGAAAAAGGCTAAGAATATGCCAGCTAAAACATGCCCTGCGGTTGAGCCAGCCGATGAAAGACCCGACACAAACACACCTGAATTATCTTGAACATAGCTTACGGCATCATCAGCGTACTTATTAATATCTTTTGTTTGAATGTTAAACGGCTCATTCGACAAAACTGTGCGCGTACTTTCAAAAGATGTCTGGAATCGATCTTTTAATACTGGATACGAACTCTGCACTTGTTTTACGACAACAAACACAAGCAATGAAATAACAACCGCTAACGCAACGAGTCCAATGGCGACGGCCAGCCCTTTTTTTACATGCATTTTTTGTAGCCATGTAACAAAAGGAAAAAGGAGCGCCGTTACAAGAAGCGCGAACAAAAATGGTATCACAATGACTTTAAGTTGCATGACGATGAAAATGATCACCGTCAGCACACCTAAAATCACGAGTAATCGCCACGATAAACCTGCCAAATAATTGAGGCGTGGTGGAATTAGACTTGATGGAGTATCGTTAGAATTTTTCATTATATAAAACGTATATTAAATTTCTTCACGAGGACGCGGTAAAGCAATGAGCTTCGCAATACCAACGGTTAATAGGCTATAGACAACAATAGCAACGAGTGTTGATGTTTCGAAGTGTGATTGGCCAAATGTCGGCTCTCCGAAAATACCATAAAAAGGCATGACGAATACTCCACTCAGTCCATAAATAAACTCGACAAAACCACTATCCTGGTTTGCACCAAGTAATTGTAGCAATAACCGCACAACGAGCAGTGCAACAATAACACCACCAATGTAATATACGACGCGTTGGGCAACAACGACCCCTGAGACTTCTCTAGTTTGACGATTTTCTTCCATATACACCTCCCCTAAGAGTTAGTATCTACACTATACCACTTAATTGAATACAAGAAAATTAATCATAAACCATGCAATAATAGAAACAATGAATACTCTATCGGATTTTGGATGGACAAAAGAGCACCAACAAAGGTGGGATGAGCTGGACACAAACGGCACTCAGCCAGCCCGAGTTGTTGCCGATTTTGGCACCTCATTAAAACTTGCGACACCAAAAGTTATTACCGCCGAATTGTCTGGAAAACTTGCCCACTACACAAGCCGTGACGAAACGCCAAAAGTTGGTGATTGGGTAGCGGTTAC
>CAMPIW010000072.1 GCA_946886635.1 uncultured Candidatus Saccharibacteria bacterium
GTGCTTGCACCGCAACGTCACCACCCATACTAAAGGCCTCGGCAATTTCGTCACTTGTTGGCGAAGCGGCGGCTTGAACCGACGTCATGATAACTTTTTTACCAATTAAGTCACTGGCCTTTTCTGCCACACCCTTACTAATAAGTGTGTCGATATACGAGTTTGGAATAACAATATCACCATCTTTTAGGTCGGTGCCTTGCGGTGGTAATGAACCGTAAGCAACGCCACTAATAATACTCGAATCGTAGGTTGTTACCTCGCCGGTAAACTTCGTGTCAGTATCGCCAAAAGTCATATATTCAACAGATGGGGTGTAGATAGCAACAACACTCGCAAGGTCATCACGGTCGGAGAGCTTATCGATATCCTCTTGCGTTAGTTGCTTCATAGTGAAGCCTTGGTTGGTGGTTGTATCTGGGTCATATTCACGAAGCGACGACCCCGCAGCGTTTGGATTAAACGCCGAATCGTCGGCTGTTATAAACAGCGCCTGTGGGTTAACGTTTGAATTAATGAGGTTGTTGGCATATTGACGCGCACCTTCACCGGCAGCAAGTGATACGGCAATCGTAAAAGCACCTACCGCAATGGCTAGGCTCGTTAAAATTGTTCGCGCCTTGGCGTTACGTAGGCTTCGTCCGGCTCGGCGGATAATGTCGGTAGTTTTCATTATTTCACCTCCTCGGTTGAAGTATTGTTTGAAGTGTTTGCTCCTATCGTCTCAACCCCTTGAAGATGATGTGAATCTTCTCGGCTATCTTGCGGACCTGTTTCGACTTCTTCGATAGGCTCTTCTTCTGGAGAATCGCCTGCTAATGCTAATGCCTCGTCCATGCCTACCATTCGGTCAATTTTTCCGTCTTTAATGTAGATTTGAATATCACATTTCTCTGCCAAGTCGGCGTCGTGCGTCACAATAATGAGCGTACTACCGTTATTTTTATTCAGCCCAAATAGCAACTCCTCAACATTCTCACCAGTGGTAGAATCGAGATTTCCGGTTGGTTCATCGGCAAAAATAATACTTGGCTTATTAACAATTGCACGGGCAATTGCTAGGCGCTGTTTTTGTCCACCAGATAAATTACGTGCTTTCTGTTTTAATTTGTCACTTAGCTCAACCGTAGCGAGTGCCTCTTCAATACGGGCTTTACGCGTGCGCTTACTTACGCGAGCAATTTCGAGCGGAAGAGCAACGTTGTCGTATGACGTTTCATTTGCCTGCACAAAAAAAGCTTGAAAAATAAAACCGATCTTTTCAGAACGAAACCTGTCGACAGCTTTATTTTTTAATTTTAAAATATTAACGCCATCAATAACGACTTCGCCAGCATCTGGCCTATCGAGCCCACTCATGACATGCATAAGTGTTGATTTACCACTACCTGATTTTCCGATAATCGCCACGCTGGCACCATCTGGAATTGTAAAACTTACATCGTCTAACGCCTTAAAAACGCTCTGTTTTTTGCCATACTTTTTAGTAAGCCCTTTAACTTCAATCACTCGTATACCCCCACTGGTTTATCTGCTCTTATTGTAACACGGTACCCCCTTCGAGATACCGTGTTACTGCTGTTACATTTACTTATTTATAAATCGTATCCACTACTGTATCCATCGTATTCGGATTCCGAATCAACGACAACTATAGCGCAGCTAGTTCGGTGTGTTTGAGCCGGGATATCTTGACCGTTATAGCGCATCGTTTCAGAAGCTACACCCGCCACCGTAACACTTGTGCTGTCTTGATACGTTCCGCTTGCACATGCTTCTGGCTGACTTACTGTTAGGGTACGAACCGTACCTGCGATGAGCCAAAGTCCGTCTTCGGCTTGGACATCAAGTGCTTGGACCGCGCTTGAAGATAGGTCTATCGAGCCACTCCCCTTTGCGATTACCGATGCAAATGATCCCGTTACGTTAATGTTTAAACTTCGGGTCGATATAATCGTTAACGTATCCTGTTTTGCTCCAATATATTCAATGCTCGCTGAATCAATTCCTGTGTCACCCGAAATTGTTTCAAGCGCTGGGCCGTAAATTGTTAAAATTGGTTGCACAAATGAATTGCGGTAACTATTTGGTATCTCTAGTAAAAGACTGCCTTTTTCACCTTCGCTGGTTATACTCATTTTAGCAGTTGGAAGCGCAGACAACTCGTAGCGTGCTGGGCCATCTTCAACGATGTAGCGAATTTGTGCATATTGAGAAAATACGTTGTCGTGCTCATTTGAAGTGTTAGTATTTACGGATATATCAAGCGAACGAACAGCATTAAATTCTTTAGGCAGGGTTACTTTTGTTTCACGAACAAGGCTGCGCGTCTCGTTGGCTACCCGCATGGACTGAGTGGCAGAGATACCTACCACACTCGCAGCCGACGCGATACCAAGCACGATAATAACAATACCGCTAATTATCATGGTCTTTGTTATTTTTCGAGCAAAAAATGCATAAGCTACCAGGCTACAAAGCGCCGTAAAGAGCACTAAGCCAAATAAGGTGATCCAAAACAGAAGCCACACAAGCCATGTGTACCCCTCGCCTAAGCCATTGAAGCTATTAGTTAGATCCATGAACTCAGCGTTAAGCGTAAAAGCACCTATAATCAGCCAAATTGTGCCAATGAAAACGAGAATAGCCGTAAGCGCACTTAGTGAACCCAACCCCGCCGTAAGTACTGTTTGTAATACGGGTGCAAGTTGGTTTGGACGAGCTTTTTCTTCGTCAGCATTGAGCGCTTTGATCGACTCGGCCGTTACCACTTTTCCAGCTAGCTTTAGTTTTTCGGTGGCAGTTCGAGCCGGCGGAATTATGATCCAAGCTAAAATGTAACCGAGTGCAGCAAGGCCAAATGACATAAATATCAGAACTACAAACGCAAGTCGCATCCATAGTGGATTGATATTGAAGAACGCCGAAATACCACTCAGCACACCAGCTAGCACCGCGTTATCGGTAGATCGATACAGGCGTCGAGTACTACTATTTTCGTTTTCTGAACCAACAGCAATGTCACCTTCTTCACCAGCAAATTCGTACGGTTCACCCAGTTGCTTGCGTAGCGCAGAAACATCTTCGCTATTAATAAC
>CAMPIW010000073.1 GCA_946886635.1 uncultured Candidatus Saccharibacteria bacterium
ATATCAGCTTGGTGGTTGATTTTGCTCATCCCTGCTATTTTGATTTCAGTCGTATTTATTATCGTTGCCGTTATTGCTGGGCTTGCGATACGTATGCTCAGTCCAAGGCAAAATAAAGATCAACGAAAAGCAGTCAGCATGTTTGTTGATAAATTACAGCAAGTCGCTGAAGTATTAAGTACCCCTAAATTTATATTACTTTTTCGATTAGTGAAAGATACGCTATTTCCAAGTGGCGATGGGTTCATTGGTGAAGTGACTTCACACGCAAAAACACTAAAGCCCGATTTTCAAGATATTATCGCTTCATTTAAATAGAGTTTACAAATAAAATACGACCACCGTTTCGGGGCCGTATTTTATTAGATCTTTTGTGCTTTACGCTTTGCAGCTTTAAGCTTCTTTCGGAGCACGCGCTTAATGTCGGCGCTGTGCTTGTTTCGTTGTTTAGCCATTTACTTCCTTTTTTAAAACTCATATTATTATACGCTACTACTGTAGTTTTTGCAATTGTACCCGGGCGGGCCATGCAGTCTTGCGGTATTAAAAAAGTTTTACTAATTCGTCTTTTGTGAGGTTTGCACCAAATGCCGGGTAGCCAGGTTCGAGGTACTTCCCCGCGTCGAGGCTACCAATAATAATTGGGTCGAATCCAAGTGTGTTCACAAATTCACTCACAACGGTAACATCGGCTATGTTGTTACCGGCAATCGCAATTGCTTTTCGGCCATCACTACCCGGTTTTTTAGCATGATCAAATAGTTCGTGATATCCCATGTGGCTGAGCGCTTTTACAACGCGCGAATTAAGTAAGAACTTATGTACGGTTTCGCTCGATGTCGCCTCATTTGGGATACTGTCTTCGCGCGGTCCATCAACCTCGCTCCAGTAATTCATCGAATCAATCACGAGCTTACCGGCGAGGGCATCTTTTGGTAGAGTGCGGTACTTACTGAGCGGGAGTGCGAGGATAACAATGTCACCGCGTTTGGCCGCCTCGCTATTTGTAACGGCATGTGCGCCCGGGGCCAGCACCTTTGTAGTAAGCGCAATTTTAGTAGGGCTTCCTGAACCAGAAATATACACGGTATACCCCGCTTTTAAGGCTAATTGCGCTAGTACGATACCAACTTTACCTGCTCCAAGTATGCCGATTGTTTTTACCGCGGGTGTATTAGTCATCGTTGCCTTCACTGAGCAGTTCACGTACACGAGGAATCACTTTAGTTGCGTAAAGCTCGATAGATTTTAACCGAGCACTCGCCTTTTGTTGACCTTGACCGTAGACCATATCAAATCGGGTCGCGTTTAACGTTTTCATGGCGTTTGCAATTTTTTTAGCCACGGTTTCAGGCGAACCTACATAGAGCGAGCCGTGTTCAATTTCGTAATCAAATTGTTCACGTGTATATGGTGGCCATCCGCGGCTTTTTCCAATAAGATCCCAGCTCTTTTTGAAGTTTGGCCACGCCAGGCGCTTAGCTTCTTCGTCGGTTTCGGCAACTAATCCTGGGGAGTGCATGCCAACAGGGTGTGTAGGTGTACCTAGGTCTTCGGTTGCTTGTTTATACAGTTCAACGTAAGGTGCAAAACGTTCAGGTGACCCACCAATAATTGCTAGTACAAGCGGAAAGCCATAGCGAGCAGCGCGAATAACCGATTCGGGTGAACCGCCAACACCAATGCTTACATCAAGACGACCTTTTTCGGTTTTAGGAAAGACATCTGCTTCTTTTAGCTCGGCACGCTTTGTCCCCTTCCAGTTGACTGGTTTTTCATCGAGCAGTTTTGAAAATAGTTCGACTTTTTCTTCAAAAAGCACTTCGTAATCTCGAAGATCGTAGCCAAATAGTGGGAACGATTCGGTAAATGACCCGCGGCCTAAAATAACTTGAGCGCGCCCGTTTGAAAGTGCGTCAACAGTAGAAAATCGTTCAAATACACGAACAGGATCGTCCGAACTAAGCACGGTAACGGCCGATGCTAAGGTAATATTTTTTGTACGAGTTGCAATGCCAGCAAGGACTGTTTCGGGGCTAGAAATAGAAAAATCCGCGCGGTGGTGTTCACCAACGCCAATCACATCAATACCAAGTTTGTCGGCTAGAACCCCCTCTTCGACTACCTGTCGAATCGCGGCAGCATAACTAAAAAGTTTACTGTTATCGTCAGTCGGTAGGTCGCCAAAAGTATCGATTCCAAATTTGTAGTGAGTTGTATTTTCCTGCTTCTTTGTCATTACGTTCTCCTATATACTATACTTTGTATAGTATATACAATTTTGCTCTATATGTATAGTCTATTATTCACTTGGTAAAACGTTCTCGGCGCGCTATCATGAGAAGCATATGCGTAATACAAAAAAGCGATCTACCTGGAGGGCGTTTCAAATTTTCGCCTCAAGCTTTATTACGGTTGCTCTTATTGGCGTCTTTATTTTTGTTACCGAAGGCCGTGATATCCCCGTTCTTAACCCTGAAGGTACCATAGCTCAACAACAATACATACTTATACTTATCACAGTTGGTCTTGGTTTTTTTGTAGTTATACCTGTATTCATTTTGTTATTTGCCGTTGCCTGGAAGTACCGCGCGGGTAATAAAAAAGCCAAATACGATCCGGAGCGCAAAGATAACCGTTTGCTTGAAGTTCTTTGGTGGGGCATTCCCTTTCTTATCATTATAGCTTTGGCAATTATCACCCACATTTCAACGCATGCCCTCGATCCGTATAAAGAACTCGAATCTGATAAGGAACCAGTAAAAGTGCAAGTCGTATCTTTAAAGTGGAACTGGCTCTTTATTTATCCCGAAAATAACATCGCGACACTAAACTACATGAACATACCCGAGGGCACACCAGTTAATTTAACAATTACTTCAGATGCACCAATGAATTCGTTTTGGGTACCAGCCCTCGCTGGGCAAGTGTATGCCATGTCTGGTATGTCAACTAAACTTCATATTATGGC
>CAMPIW010000074.1 GCA_946886635.1 uncultured Candidatus Saccharibacteria bacterium
CTTCTGAGGCGTCTACTTGTTCTGGAAGGAGTCCGTTACGAGCAGAGATACGCTCTTCTTTGAATGTACCGTTATCGTTAAGATCAGCACCAGCATCAGCAATAACTTCAACTGCTTCTTGTGAAGCGTCGAGGTACACAACTTCGTCGGTTACTTTACCGTTTTTAACGCGGAGGTAAGGGGTTTCAATGAAACCGTACTCGTTAATGCGTGCGTATGACGCAAGGTTAAGTACAAGCCCAATGTTTGCACCTTCAGGTGTCTCAACAGAACAAAGGCGTCCGTAGTGAGTTGGGTGCGCGTCGCGAACATCAAAGCCGGCGCGTTCACGAGAAAGACCACCAGGACCCATTGAAGAAAGACGACGCTTGTGTGCGAGCTCTGCAAGTGGGTTTGTTTCATCCATAAGTTGTGAAAGCTGTGAACTAGCGAAGAATTCGCGAACCGCAGCAACAACTGGACGAGCGTTAATAAGTTGTGACGGCGTCACAGTTTCGATGTCAGACATTGACATACGGTCCATAGCGTTACGTTGCATACGAAGCATACCAACACGGAATTGACGAGCAACAAGCTCACCAACTAATTTCACACGACGGTTTGAAAGTGCGTCGATGTCATCGGGGTTTTCTTGTGAGTTGTTAAGACGAATTACTTCACGAACGATAGCAATGAGGTCGGAAACCTGGAAAACACGGTTTTCAGTAACATTTGGTAGCTCGAGCCCAAGGCGTTGGTTAAGCTTGTAACGGCCTACACGAGAATAGTCGAAACGCTTAAAGTCAAAGAACATACGCTCAATCATTGAACGTGCGTTGTCAACGGTAGCAAGGTCACCTGGACGGAGACGGCGGTATACTTCGATGAGCGCTTCGTTTGTTCCACGAGCTGGATCTTTATCAAGAGTGGCATCAAGATACTTCACCTCACCAGTGTCTACATCAGCAAAAAGGTCTTTAATTTCTGAGGTCTTGTTGTAACCAAGCGCACGGAAAAGAGTCGTTACAGGAAGTTTACGACGGCGGTCGATTTTAACGTAAATAGCACCGTTAGATGCGGTTTCAAATTCAAGCCATGCCCCGCGGCCCGGGATAAGCTTTGCGCCATAAAAGTTACGTGTTGCAGCACGGTCGGCAGTAAAGAATACACCAGCTGAACGAATAAGTTGAGAAACAACGACACGCTCAGTACCATTAATGATAAAGGTTCCGCGGTCAGTCATCCATGGGTAGTCACCAAGGTAGATTTCTTGCTCTTTTACTTCACCGGTTACTTTATTAGTAAGTTCAACGATAGCGTGAAGCGGTGCGTCGAATGTTACGTTGTTTTCTTTAGCATAGCGCTCTGAGTTTTTTGGATCTTGGAACGCGTACTTACCAAAACGAAGTGCTAGTTTTTGACCAGTATAGTCGTCGATTGGGTTAAGTTCGGCAAAAATTTCACCGAGACCAGTTTCGACGAAGTCTTTCCAGCTTTCGCGTTGGTGTTGGATTAGGTTTGGTACTGAAAGCGCTGTGTCATCACTGGTGAAAAACACGCGCTTGTTGTTCGTACTAGGAGTACTTGCCATATGTAAATGGACCTCGCATAAATAAATTGGGGTTGATATTGGGTTTCTTTGGCGCGGAAGATTCCCTTAACCTCTGAGCTGTACGGGACTGCCACATCCTTTCTAGCAACCTATCTATGCCAATTTGAGGACACAGATAACCAGGGCTACACTACTTCTTAGTACCCATTGTGCGTGTTTAAAGACTATATGTCAAGAGGTTATAGCGAGACTATTTTATTTTGTGATAGTTTCGTCGATAATGCCGTATTTTTTCGCTTCGTCGGCACTCATCCAAAAGTCGCGATCCATATCTTTTTCAACTTTACTGAGCTTTTGGCCAGTATTTTTCGCTAAAATTTCATTTAGTTTCTGCTTTAAGAAAAGACCTTCACGAAGTGTAATCTCTTGGTCGCTAATTTTACCTTGCGTACCACTTGATGGTTGGTGAATCATAATACGGCTGTTTGGTAGTGCAAATCGTTTGCCCTTTGTCCCGCTAGATAGTAAGAATGCTCCCATACTCGCTTGTAGCCCAATACCAATCGTTTGAACATCTGGAGAGATGAATTGAATCGTATCGTAAATACCAAGGCCGTCATACACGCTGCCGCCTGGGCTATTAATATAGAGTTTTATGTCTTTTTTTGGATCTTCATAGGCAAGGTACAAAAGCTGGGCAATAACAATATTTGCCGTATGCTCATTGACCTCTTCGCCTAAAAAGATAATTCGGTCTTTTAATAGTCGCGAATATATGTCATACGCGCGCTCGCCATCGTGTGACTTTTCGATAACTGTTGGAACTAGATAATTTTTAGGACTACTCATACCATATACCTCTTTTTCTATACCTTATTATTGTACAAAAAAATTAGCACTCCGGTCAAGTGAGTGCTAATTTAAACGTAAATTTGTTTAATTGTGTGGTGTTACCGTACCGCCATTAAGCGTAACGAGTCGCTCGATGGTTTTTTCGGTAATGTAATGATTAGCAATATCACGGCGAACTTCGGCTGTTTCAAATTGCTTCAATACTTCTTGGTTGTTCGCGTACTGACGCTTGTGAACCTCAACGTGCTCGTCAATTTCCGCATCAGTTGCAGAGATACCCTCCGCCTTGCTTAGCTCGTTTAAAACAAGACCAGCTTGCGTACGCTTTACAGCAGTTGGCTTCACTTCTTTTTCACGCCAGTCGTCTTCATCGGCAAAGCCGTTG
>CAMPIW010000075.1 GCA_946886635.1 uncultured Candidatus Saccharibacteria bacterium
TACTAAAAGTTAACACTTTTGGGTAATATACCGCCTGGAAAAGTTTTTGCAGCTGTGCAAACGAAACAATCAATAATGTTTTTGGCCTATCTACTAGTGTTTGCGAGCTATTTTTTACCAAATCAACGGCGTCGCGAGTAATTACCAGTTGTCCGGTGTAATCCTGTAAGAATTTTTCGTATAAAATGGCGGTTTCACTACTTCGACCAGCATCGCCAATAAGTAAAATGCCGTCTGCCCATGCACCAAGGGTCGCCATTTCTGCGTCGGCATCTTTCGTAAGGCTCCCCGAGATGTTAGTCGGTGCAAACATAGTGTCAGTAATGGCGCGTGGAATAGTTTTTTTCAATACGTCGGGCAAAAGAACGCGCACCTGCCCTACTCCGGCGCTGGTAGCGACTGAATACGCCTCGGCAACACCAGCAAACCCGAGTTTGTTACCGCCAATAATACCAAGCTTACCGGCTTG
Organism: uncultured Candidatus Saccharibacteria bacterium; assembly: GCA_946886635.1. Next base: position 470 of record CAMPIW010000075.1, read on the forward strand.
CGATCGTTGCTCGGGTTTGCTCCACTCAATATCCGGGAAGAGTGGCTCAGTGGTGGTTTGTTTTCGCCAATACGATAGGTCCATCGTTGCTACTTTCTAGTTCGTAACTAATATTTTTTCGTTCGACGACGATTTTCCATTTATTTTTAATCGCTTTATCAAGTAGCTCTATTGTTGGGTTAAAAGCAATTGGGTTTTCAACCACCGAAAGCATACCGCTATCGCCATTACTATCCCCCACTGCGTAGCTATCTTCGTACGTAAGGTCATATTTTTTAACAAGGTCTTCGATGATTTTATCTTTACCGGTGTGCGTTTTTACAACTGTTCCGGTGAAGAATTCACCGCCGCGCTCCCATTGTTGGCCAACCCAGGCATCGAAATTATTTCTACTCGCGAATGGCTCAACAAGTTCTTGCTGCGAACCGCTAATGGCGATGGTGAAATAGCCGTCATCTTGCAGTTGCTTTAATAATTTATGGGTGTAGACATAAATATTTTCAGCTTTTTTGTCGAGGACGCGTTTGACCGCTTCTTCGTAATCGGTAATACGCAAGTTTGTTAGGTATGAGTCGAGGCCGTCAACCATAATTTTTTCGAATTCTTCAAAAGCGTTGCCGTGAATGCGGTGACGCCACTCGCGGTGCTTCTCGGTCGTTTGTTCGGTTAAGTCATTTGGAAGAACGCCCATTTTGTATAATTCGTAGAATACCTCACGGTATAGCCCACTGCGGAAAAGAGTCCCATCAATATCAAATACGGCAAATTTTTTAGACATGGGTATATTATACAATATTTTTATATATTGTGCAGATTACGCAACTTCGATACTCACCGGACAGTGATCGGAACCCATGACATCGGGGTGAATTGCGGTACTCACGATTTTATCGGCCATGCTTTTACTGGCGAGCCAATAATCAATCCGCCACCCAACATTGCGTGCGCGGGCGTTTGCCCAGTGGGTCCACCAGGTATAGGCGTCGGTTTTATCTGGAAAGGCTGTACGGTAGGTATCAATAAAGCCAGCTTTTTCAAACGCATCAAAGCCTTCACGTTCTTCGTTGGTAAAACCATGTTTACCAATATTTGGTTTTGGGTTGGCAAGGTCAATTTCGTTATGGGCTACATTTAGGTCGCCACAAAAAAGCACCGGTTTTGTTTTTTCGAGCTCTTGAATATGTTCTAGAAAGGCTGGATCCCATTGTGCGTGGCGTAATCCTAAGCGACTTAAATCGCCTTTAGAGTTTGGCGTGTACACCGTGACAACCCAAAAATCTGTAAATTCGGCAGAGATAACCCGGCCCTCTTTTGATGGATCGCCGTAGCTGTCGCCTTCAAGCCCGTATTTTTTTGCGAGTTCATCGGTAAAGCCTTTTATGACGCTGAGCGGTTTTTCTTTGCTAAAAATCGCTGTTCCGCTATAGCCTGCTTTGTCGGCGCTATTCCAGTATTCGTGATATTCGGGGAGGTCGATAACCGCTTGACCCTCTTTTGCTTTGGTTTCTTGCAGACAAAGGACATCAGGTTGGTGTTCGGCGATAAATGTTTGGAAGGTGCCTTTGTTAATAACAGCACGGATTCCGTTGACGTTCCACGAGTATAGTTTCATGGTTTTAGTATAGCTTATGGGGCGGAATGATGCACTTCCCGCACCCAATTTACAGAGGTTATATTTGCTAAAGTAATGAAAAAGTGCTATAATAAAGATATACCTCTCTTCAGTTCTCCCAGAGTAAGGATTGCACATGGAAACGATTGTGAAGGGCACTCTGTACAATTGGGTACAAGAGCAACTCTCACGGCAGGCACCCAATCACCGATTCGGCGCTAACTCGAGCTCCGATAAGGCGTCGAAGAAGAACGGCAACCTGAACTTGACCACCACGGAAGACGCCGAGCTGGTCATCAACGAAGGCCTCGGCGGTTCAAAGCCCGAAGTGATCTTCGTTCCGAAGGGTTCGCTACTGACGATCTTTCGCGACCCTCGGCGCCGACAATTCCCAGCCGATACCGTGGCGGCTGTTTTCACCGAGCAGTACCAAGCAACCCTCAAGGGGAGTCACCGCACGTCCGTGAGGAAGTACCAGCGCTATTCGCGCACCTGAAGTAGAGGTAGCCCGCATCTTTTGATGCGGGTTTTCCTTTTTACGTTCAAATAGTTAATGAAGTATTAGCGCAAGCTACGAGCGGTGTCGCGGTCT